>CALKKN010000001.1 GCA_937995275.1 uncultured Lysobacterales bacterium
TCTCCTTGACAGGCACCCCGTAAAGGCCGGAAAGCTCGCGGATCAGCCGCGTGGCCAGGACACCCTGGATCACCAGGTCGGAGCCGGGCGCCACCGCGGCGAGCGCGCCGATCACCGCTCGCCGCGAGTACTTGCCGACCAGTTCCTCGGCCTGCTCCTGGCGGTGCCGGTCGCGGGCGGCATCCAGCTTTTCGGTGGCGAGGGTCAGTACAGCGGTATCACGCAGCGATTCCATCAGTTCCCGGTCGCTGTCCAGGTGCCTCTGCACGGCCTTGCGCAGTGCGGCGATCTGCGGCTGCCGCTCGCGGGCGCCCCGTTGTTCGATACCGGCGCCCAGCAGCCGGACCACTTCCTCGCGCCCGCCGGTGCTGACGGCCACGACGTCCCCTGCCGGCAGGCCGGTTTTCTCGCCGATCCGGCGCAACAGGCTGTCCAGCTCATGCTGGGAATACCGGTCGGACTTGTTCAGGGCGAGGATCAGCGGTTTGCCCAGGTCCAGCAACAATCGAAGCTGTTCCACCTGGCTGCGGGTCAGGTCGGCGTCGCAGAGGAAGATGACCAGGTGGGCGCGGCGGCACTCCTCGAGCGCAGCCCTGTTGTCGGCCAGGTTGAATCCGGGAAGATCCGCGATGGTGATCCGGTCGCCCGAAGGCGCCTGCCACGCGTAGTGGCGTATGCCGGTGGTTGTCCCCGCCCGCGGATCGGAGTCCACCTCCGCGTGGGGCACGAGCGCGTTGACGAGGCTGCTTTTGCCGCTGCTGACCTCTCCATAGACCGCGATGTAGACTTCGCCCCCGCCCCGGCGCCGCTGTTGTTCCCTGAGTTCTTCGAGGGCAGCCGAGACGTCGATTCCCTGGTTTGCAGATTCCAGCAGCTCCTGCTGCAGCGCCTCGGCGGTGTGCCGCCGCGCCGCCGGCCGGGCGCCCCGCTTTTTTTTTCGTCGTGGCCTGAGCCAGCCCCAGAAGACCACCACGGTCAGCAACGGCAGGCCCAGGAGTACTACGCCATAGCCGAGTTGCACCCACAGGGGCGCCTGCTTCAGGTAGTGCCAGACGGTCAGCGCGGTTTCCGATGCGATCAGGATCAGGAACAGGACCAGGAAAGCGATCAGCAGAATGGCGATGGAAACGAGAAATCGTAGGGGCATGGATCGAAGGCAAACGCGCTGGTGCATTGAGGATAGCAGGTAAACGCGCCGGCGGCAGCTATTGTCAGGGCGGATTCGCCACGGTACATTGTTCGTCACGGGCTCCGCGCGCCCGGTCGTCCCCGGCAGGGGGAACTGATCGTGCGTGGGGAGTACCGTTGAAGGGGCAGAAAAACCGCAAGTCAAAAACCACGACGGCGCGGGCCGTGGCCGAACTGGATCACGAAATCGGCAACGTGGTGAACGGCCTGCTTGGCATGGCCCGGTTGGTTCGGGATTCCGGGCTCACGGCCGAACAGGAATACTGGCTGAAAGCGATTGAGCAATCCGGGCGGCAGTTGGGCCGCCTGATCGAGGCCTTTCGCCAGCATGGCGCCAGCGGGGACTGGCCGGTCATCGTCCAGCGGACCCGCCTGGATGGCGTCGATCTGCTCGAACAGATTCTGATCAGCCATGCGCCCGCCGCCCGGGCTGGCGGCAATCAACTGCTCCTGAGCGTCAGTCAGCGGCTTTCCCGATCCTGGCGCGCCGATCCCTGCCTTCTGCGGCAAGTGCTCGACAACCTGCTGTCCAACGCCATCAAGTTCACGAGAGGCGGGAGCGTCGTCCTCGAGGCAGCCGTCCAACGGGGCGATCCAGCCGCCCGCGGCACACTCGTCCTGACAGTTTCCGACAGCGGGCCCGGCATCGACGAGGAGGTGGGCCTCCGCATGTTCGAAGCCTATCAACGGGGGCCCGGCGCCTCGGGCAGGGGGCTCGGCCTGTCCATCTGCCGCAACATCGTCCTCGCCATGGGCGCGGAGATCACCTGGTCCAGTCCGGGGCAAGGCGGCGCCTGTTTCGAACTGCGATTGCCGGACGTGGTCGAGCAGGGCGCGAAGGCCTCTTTACCCGCCCCCCGGCTGTTACGCTCGTTGCACTGCCGCCTGCGTCTGACCGGCGCCCTGCTCGGGTCCGTCGCGGCCATGTTGTCCCGACTCGGTGTGCGCTGGAGTCTTGAGGGCGCCGCCGGCGCCAGGCTTGGGGAAACGCATATCCTCATCGAACAGGCGCCGGCAGGCCCGGCCAATCCGGGCCCGAACCTGCTGCTGCGAGCCGTTGATCCGGCAGGCGCCACCCCGGGCGTCAGACGGCTGCGGGCGCCGATTCTCGAATGCACGCTCGGGCCAAAACTGCTGCAAATGGCCCTGGAAAGCGTCAGCGCGGCCGATGCAGGGCAGGACTGAATTCCCGGACCGCGTCAACCAATACCCCAAGGTGTTCCGGATCCACTTCCGGCGTGATGCCGTGGCCGAGGTTGAACACGTGCCCTTCGCCCGGCCCGAAACTGCTCAGCGTGGCCTCGACCTCCCGCCGGATGGCCCCGTGATCGGCCAGCAGCACGGTGGGGTCCAGGTTACCCTGCAGCGCCACCCGCGCCCCCACCCGACGACGAGCTTCGGCCAGGGAAATCGTCCAGTCGACGCCCAGGGCGTCACAACCGGAGGCGGCGAGCGCCTCCAACTGGGTGTTGCAGCCCTTGCTGAACAGGATGACCGGGACTCGGCGGCCGCGGCTTTCCCGGTCCAGGCCGCTGACGATGCGCGCCATGTAGCGCAGGGAAAATTCTTCGTAGGCCGCCGCTGAGAGGGCGCCGCCCCAGGTGTCGAAGACTTGCACGGCCTGCGCCCCGCTTTCGATTTGCGCGTTGAGGTAAGCCGTCACGGTGTCGGCCAGTTTGCCCAACAGTTCATGTGCGACCGCGGGCTGATCGTAGATGAGGCGCTTGGCCTTGCTGAAATTCTTGCTCGAACCGCCTTCGATCATGTAGGTGGCCAGCGTCCAGGGACTGCCGCTGAAGCCGATCAGCGGGACCTTTCCGTCCAGTTCTCGCCGGGTCACGGCGATGGCGTCCATAACATAGCCGAGCGACTCCGCGATGTCGGGACGCGGCAGGCGGCGGACATCCTCGGGTGACTGCAGCGGGAATTCGAAACGGGGCCCTTCGCCGGCGACGAAGTAGAGCTTGAGGCCCATGGCGTCCGGGATGGTCAGGATGTCGGAAAAGATGATCGCGGCATCCAGATCGAACCGGCGCAGGGGCTGCAGGGTCACCTCGCAGGCCAGCTCCGGCGCCTGGCAAAGGTCCATGAAGCTGCCGGCCTCGGCCCGTGTCGCCCGGTACTCGGGAAGGTAACGACCGGCCTGGCGCATTATCCACACGGGCGTGCGATCGACGGGTTCGCGGCACAGCGCGCGCAGCAGGAGGTCGTTTTTCAGTTCCACAGCCATCGGTCACATATCTCCTTCTCGTTCGTCCGGTTTGTTCCACCCGCGTTGATTGTCGCGCATGGCCTCCACGATTTCCTGCTCGGAACTGTCGGCGTCGATTATTGCGTCGCCGATGGCGCGCAGCAGGACCAGGCGGATCCCGCTGGCCAGCGCTTTCTTGTCCAGTTCCAGAGCCCTCGCCAGGCCGTCGACGGACACATCGCCGGGCACGCGGACGGGCAGCCCGAAGCGGCCGAGCAGTGTGGCGATTCGTTCCGCGCTCCCGGATCGGCAAAGGCCCCTGGCGGCGCTCAGCCGGGCCGCAATCACCATGCCGATGGCGACTGCCTCGCCGTGCAGAAATCGCTCATAGCCGGTTTCGGCCTCGATCGCGTGGCCGAACGTGTGGCCAAAATTGAGCAGCGCCCGCACGCCCGCTTCCTTTTCATCCGCCGCCACGACCTCGGCCTTGTTTTCGACCGAGCGCCGGATGACATGATCCAGGGCATCGGCATCGCGCGCGATGAGGGCTCCGGCCTGCGATTCCAGCCAGTCGAAAAATCCCGTATCGCGTATCGCGCCGTATTTTACGACTTCCGCCAGGCCGGCATTGAATTCGCGACTATCGAGGGTGTCCAGCGTCGCCGAGTCGATAATTACCGCCTCGGGCTGGTGAAAGGCCCCGACGAGGTTCTTGCCGCGGACATGGTTGACGCCGGTCTTGCCCCCGACCGAGGCGTCGACCTGTGCCAGCAGCGTGGTCGGCGCCTGCAGAAACCGGATGCCGCGCATGTAACAGGCTGCCGCGAATCCCGAGATGTCGCCGACCACTCCGCCGCCGAGCGCAATGACGCATGCGTCGCGGCGCGCCTGCATGCCCACCAGCGCATCGATGATCCCGTACCAGGTTTCCACGGTCTTGTGTTGCTCGCCGTCAGGGAGGATATGCACCGTGGCGGCACGGCCCTCCAGGCCCGACGTCAACTTTTCGAGATACAGGGGCGCGACTGTTTCGTTGCTCACGACGAGAATACTGCCGTCACCCAGATGCCGCCGCCACAGGTTCCCGTCTGATAGCAGGTTGCGGCCGAGGTAAACGGGATAGGCGTTGTTCGCCAGGTCTACGTTGATCGTGTGCATGTCAGCGGCTGGCCTGTTCCGGCGTGGGGAGCCCGGGCGCGACGCCTTCTTCGGCCCAGTGCCCCCGTATCAGGTCGGCGAGGGCCCGTGCCGCGATCGCAGGGCTGCAGTTGCGTGACGGAAATTCGACGTCGGCCAGTTCCCGGTACAGCGGATTGCGCTCCGCGGCCAGGCGCGCCAGCCGCTCCTTCCTGTCCGGGGTCTGCAGCAGGGGACGGGACTTGTCCCGGCTGAGGCGCCGCAGTTGTTGCACGACGGACGTGGATAGGTAGACGACCAGGCCGCTGCGCTTCAGCATTTCGCAATTTTCGGGCCGCAGCACCACGCCGCCGCCAGTGGCGACCAGCACGCCCCGTCGGGCGGTCAGTTGTTCGACCATCCGCGTCTCCCGCTCGCGGAATCCCGCTTCCCCCTCGACGTCGAAAATAAGGCTGACGCTGGCGCCGGTCTGAGCCTCGAGTTCACGGTCACAGTCCAGGAACTCGAGGCCGAGCAACCGGGCTACCCGCCGGCCGACAGTCGTCTTTCCGGACCCCATCGGACCGATAAGGTAGACGTTGGGCCGGGGCTCATTCACCGGCGCAGAGCCAGCGTGCACTCCGACACGAGTTTGGGTAACATTGCCCGGATTCGGCACCGGCGCCCAGGCAGACCTCCATGATCCGCTTTTTTATACTGTTCACCGTGTTGCTGGTTGGTCTTTTCACGTTGGAGATTCTACAGCCGGCAGAAAAGTACGTCATCCTGCCGTTCACGTCGCTGATCGCCGATGTCAGCGCCTGGATCATCCAGGTCTTCGACGACAACGTGATGTCGGTTTCCAATGTGATCCGGGACAAGACCACCGGTTTCGGTGTCCGCATCGAGCGGGGCTGCAATGGCGTCGAGGCGCTGATTATCCTGTTCGCGGCGATTTTCGCTTTCCCTGCTCCCATCAAGCACAAGCTGATCGGTTTCGCCATCGGCTTCGTCGCCATCCAGGCTCTTAATATGGTGCGCATCGTCAGCCTGTTCTACCTGGGCCAGTGGAACCAGGTGGCCTTCGAGTGGTTCCACCTGTATCTCTGGCAGGCCCTGATCATTCTCGACGCCCTGGTCGTCTGGCTGGTTTGGCTGAGGACGCTGCCCCAGGCCCGCGCGCGCCGCCAGCGCGAAGACGAAGAACGCGGCGTTTCGGAGTGAGCGCATGGCGCTGCCCCGCGAGATCATCGAGGAGTTCAACCGGGCGTTCAAGAAGGCTCGTGTTGCCGGTGAACCCGAGCCGACCGCCATGGTGCTGGCCACCAGCGACGGCGAGGGTCTGGTCACCTCGCGCACTGTCCTCCTGAAAGCCCTGGACGAGGACGGTTTCGTATTCTTCACCAACACCCGTAGCCTCAAGGGACGGCAGCTGGCGGTGTGCCCGCGCGCATCGGCGACGTTCCTGTGGAAGGCCAGCGGCTGTCAGGTGCAATTGGTCGGCAGCGTACGGCTGGTCAGCGACGAGGCGGCGGACGCCTACTTTTCGACGCGCGACCGATCGAGCCAGATCGGCGCATGGGCGTCCGATCAGTCCGCGCCGCTGGACAGCCGCGAGACTCTGCTGCATCGCGCCCGGGAACTGGAAAGGGAATTCGACGGGCGCGAGGTCCCGCGGCCGCCGCACTGGACCGGCTACGTGCTCGAACCGGAACAGGTGGAGTTCTGGTGGCAGCGTGAGTTCAGGCTCCACGACCGCTTCCTCTACCGGCTGGAGGAAGGCATCTGGACCCGGCAGCGCCTCAATCCCTGAGCGCGACAGGCCCATGACCGCCCATACTGAGACCGTCGAAATTGCCACGCCCGGGCGGGGCTTTCACGAAATCGGCGCCGACCTGCAGCGGGCGGTCACAGAGAGTGCGGTCAGCATGGGCGTCTGCCACGTGTTTCTCCGGCACACCAGTGCGTCGCTGCTGATTACGGAGAACGCCGACCCGGACGTCCGGCGGGACCTGGAAGCCTTCATCAGCAGGCTGGCGCCGGACGGCGATCCTGCTTACCTGCACTCGATGGAGGGACCGGACGACATGCCGGCCCACATTCGCTCGGTGCTGACCAGTTCGGAGCTGACGATACCGGTTCGCGCCGGCCGCCTCGCGCTGGGGACCTGGCAGGGCGCCTACCTCTGGGAGCACCGGCTGCGGCCGCACCGCCGCCGGCTCGAGATCACCGTGATGGGGTCCTGAAACCAGCGGGTTTGGCGGTGGAGCCAAAGGCGAAAGAAGGGAAGGGAACCCCCTTCATTCAGTGTAGAACTGCTGTCTGAAGCGCACCTCCAGAGGCTCCGGTTCGCCCTCGACGGCGACCAGGATGTCGAAGACGTAGGTCTCGAGGTTGTGCACCGGGAACTGGCCAACGTAATAGACTGCGCTGCCGGATTCCTTGATTTCACGCACTTCGATTTCCCGCCGCTGTCCGGTCAGGTTGGTGCCGCTGGCCGTCACCTTGGCGCTGACCGGCGTGCCGGGGGTGTCCATCATTTTTTTCAGCACGGTCACGTTCAGCAGTGCCCGGTTCGAGGAGCGCACGATACCGTATGCCTGCGCGACCTCGGGTTGGATCAGGTTGGTGTTGAGCGCATTGTAGTGGACGACATAATCGCCGAAATCCTGTGACTGCTGGGCCGGGACGGAAGCTGCGAACAACAGTGCCGCGAGCCCGAGCAGGTACCTTGTCAGCTGTTTCAATGCGTAATCCTCCAAGTCGGCCGGGCCGCGGCTACCATCCTATCAGAAGCAGCAGGAAACGTATGGCAATCAGGGCGAAAATCGGCGACAGGTCGATACCGGCGATGGGCGGAATCAGCTTGCGGAATGGCCGCAGGACCGGTTCGGTCAGCTGGAACACCAGCGGGATGACGGGGTGTCGCAGTTGCCCCCCCACCCAGCTCAGGATCACGGCTGCTATGATCAGGAAAAAATAGGTCATCAGCAGCGTCGCCAGCAGCTTGGTGACGCTGAAAACGGCAACCGCAGCCGGCCCCAGGGGCGCCGAACCCAGCCGGCTGGTGATCCAGACGCTCAGAAATTCCAGCGCCAGCATCAACACGACGGCGGCGGTGTCCAGCCGCCCGAAGGCGGGGATGATCCGCTGCAGCGGCTTCAGCGGCGGGTTGGTTACCGTGACGAGAAACTGGCAGACCGGATTGTAGAAGTCGGCCCGGACCCACTGGAGCAGCACGCGGAGCATTATCGCCGTGATGTAGAGGTCGAGCAGCGTGCCGAACAGGTACGCCAGCGCGTTGAGGCCGTTACTCTGCATTTTCGCCCGCGTCGCTTGCGCCCGACGTTCCGGACAGTTCCCGGCTCCGGTCGCACGCAGCGGCCACCGCCCGCATCATCAGGTTGCGGAAGCCGCCGTCGTCGAGTACGGCCATGGCCGCCTCCGTCGTCCCGCCGGGTGACGTAACGCGGCGGCGCAACTCCTCGGCCTCGTCGGGGCTGGTGGCCATCATGGCGCCGGCGCCGAAGCAGGTAATCGCCGCAAGCCGCTCCGCCGTTTCCGGCGGCAGCCCCAGCTCCCGGGCGGCCGTGGTCAGCACTTCGGTCAGCAGGAAGAAATAGGCCGGGCCGGTGCCCGATACCGCGGTGACGGCGTCCATCAGCGTTTCGTTATCCAGCCATACGACCTCGCCTGCGGCCAACAGGATCTCCTCCGCGCGCGCCCGCTGCTGGCGGCTGCAGCCCGGGCCGGCCGTCATCCCGGTGATCCCGTGTCCGATGAGGGCGGGGGTATTGGGCATGCAGCGCACGACGGCGATGTCGGGGCCGAGCCGCTCGCGGATTGTCGCGATGGTCGTGCCGGCGGCGATCGAGAGCACGAGCTGGTTCCCGCCGACATGCCCGGCGAGCTGGCGCAGCACAACCGGCATGGTCTGGGGCTTGATCGCCAGCAGGATCACGTCTGCTCCGTCGATGGCGGCGGTAGCCTCGGTATCGGCAAAGACAGGCAGGCCGAACGTCGTGTGCAGCCGGCCACGTGCCGCGTCATCGGGATCGACCACCCGGATGCACAAGTCCGCCCGCGGCGGATTGACCAGGCCGCTGATCAGCGCCGAGGCCATGTTGCCGCCGCCAATGAAAGTGATCAGCATAATGAACCCAATCCTCTCCGCTGACGCGGCGCGCGTCAATCCCCATCGCCCGCGGGCCGCGGGCCCAGCAGGTCGGTCCCGATGCGGACCAGCGTGCTGCCGTGAAGGATCGCCGATTCCAGGTCGGCGGACATACCCATTGAGAGGGTGTCCATTTCGATGCCCGCGTCGAGCATCGCCGCAAAGAGTCCGTGCATGCGCCGGTAGCTGTCACCCGGGTCATGGGTTTCGGTAGCGACCTTGGGAATGGCCATGAGCCCCCGCAGGTTGAGGCCGGGCAAGTCCCGGGCAAAGCGCGCCAGGGCGGCCGTGTCCTCTGGCAGCGCGCCGGCCTTCTGCGGCTCACGGTCGATGTTCACCTGGATACAGACGTTGAGCTCCGGCATGCCCGCGGGGCGTTGTGCCGACAGCCGCCGCAGTATTTTTTTGCGGTCGGTGCTCTGGACCCAGTCGAAGTGCTCAGCGGCTTCCCGGGTTTTGTTGGATTGCAGCGGGCCGATGAAGTGCCACTCGATGTCCAGGCCCTGCAGCGTTGCCTGCTTCGCGAGGGCTTCCTGCACGTAGTTTTCACCGAAGGATCGCTGTCCCAGGGTGTGTAGAGCGCGAATTCGCTCCGCGGTGTGCCGTTTGCTGACCGCCAACAGCATCACTCCCCCAGCCTGCCTGCCCGCTTTCCCGCAAGCTGCCGCGATCCTTGCACGGACATTGTCAAGATTCTCTTTTAAGTTGTTCATCTTGCGAGCAGAGTAGGCTTGATCTATGTTTATGGCTTATGCATCTGTATCATGCAGAAGGAAACTGACTTCCCGGCGCTCGTTCCCGGGCATTGTAACGCGACCGGGTAAATTCAAGGAGGGATAATGGATATTGCCGAACTGCTCGCATTCGCGGTCAAGAACAATGCCTCTGACCTGCACCTGTCGTCCGGGTTGCCGCCCATGATCCGCGTGGACGGCGACATCCGCCGACTGACGCTCCCGGCGCTGGACACGGCGCAGCTTCAGGAGTTGGTCTACAGCACCATGAGCGACCAACACCGGCGGGATTTCGAGGCCAATCTCGAGGTGGACTATTCCTACTCGGTGCAGGGCATGGCGCGGTTCCGCGTCAACTGTTTCCACCATGACCGCGGCGTCGGCGGGGCCTTCCGAACCATCCCGGACACAGTCTGGACGCTGGAGGATATCGGTGCGCCGCCCATTTTCAGAGACATCATCGATGCGCCCCGGGGCCTGATCCTGATGACCGGCCCGACCGGCTCGGGCAAGTCGACCACGCTGGCGGCGATGATCGATCATCTGAACAACAACGTCGAAGGGCATGTGCTCACGATCGAAGACCCCATCGAGTTCGTCCACCGCAGCAAGCGGTGCGTGATCAACCAGCGCGAGGTGCACCGTGACACGCATGGATTCAACCAGGCGCTGCGGGCCGCGCTGCGCGAGGACCCGGATATCATCCTGGTTGGCGAGATGCGTGATATCGAGACCATCCGCCTGGCCCTGACGGCGGCCGAAACCGGCCACCTCGTGTTCTCGACGCTGCATACCAGTTCGGCGCCGAAAACCATCGACCGCATCATCGACGTTTTTCCGGCCGGCGAAAAAGCGATGGTGCGCTCCATGCTCTCCGAGTCCCTGCGTGCCGTGCTGACGCAAACCCTGCTGAAGCGTATCGGTGGCGGCAGGGTGGCGGCCTGGGAGATCATGGTGGCCACGCCGGCCATCCGTAATCTGATCCGCGAAGACAAGGTCGCCCAGATGTACTCGGCCATCCAGACCGGGCAGAACCGTGGCATGCAGACGCTGGACCAGGCGCTGGAAGCCCTGGTATCCCGCGGCATCATCAACCGGCTGGAAGCGTCGCGGCGGGCCGTCGACAAGAAGATGTTCCAGTAGGAGGCGGGCGCATGAAGGTCATAGACAACTGGTTGAAGCAGCTGCACGAGGAGGTCGGCTCCGACCTGTTCATCACGGTCGATGCGCCGCCGTGCATCAAGGTCCACGGCAAAATAAAGCCGATATCGACCGATCTGATGACGGCTGAAAAGTGCCGGGAGATCGTCCTCAGCGTGATGTCGGAGCGCCAGAAGGAGCAGTTCCGCAACACCCAGGAACTGCAGTTCGCCTACTCGCTCGGGCCGGACGTCCGTTACCGCATGAGCGCTTTCGTTCAGCAGGGTCTGACCGGGATGGTGTGTCGGCGTATCGAGACACGCATCCCCGGCTTCGAGGAACTGGGTTGCCCCGACGTGATGGCGGAGCTTTCCCTGGAGAAGCGCGGAATCGTGCTGTTCGTCGGTGCGACCGGCACCGGTAAGTCGACCTCGATGGCCGCCATGGTCGGCTATCGCAACCGGCGCATGACCGGCCACATCATTACCATCGAGGACCCGATCGAATACGTGCATCAGCACGGCAAGAGCCTGATCACGCAGCGGGAGGTGGGCATCGACACGGAATCCTTCGAAGTCGCGTTGCGCAACACCCTGCGGCAGGCGCCCGACGTGATCCTGATCGGCGAGGTCCGGACGCGGGAGACCATGGAGCATGCCATTACGTTCTCGGAGACCGGTCACCTGGTGTTGGCCACCCTGCATGCCAACAACGCCAACCAGGCCATGGATCGCATTCTGCACTTTTTCCCCGACGACATGCGCGAGCAGGTTCTGCTGGATCTGTCCTTCAACCTGAAGGCCACCATTGCGCAGCAGCTTATCCCGGCGGTGGACGGCTCCCGGCGTTGGGCGGCATTCGAGGTAATGATGGCAACCCCGCTGATCAAGGACCTGATCCGCAAGGGAGAGATCGACGAGCTGAAACTGGTTATGAGGGATTCCGGCCACCACGGCATGATTACTTTCGACCAGTGCATGTTCAAAATGTACAAGGAAGGGAAGATCTCCTACGATGACGC
>CALKKN010000002.1 GCA_937995275.1 uncultured Lysobacterales bacterium
CCTCCTGATCTGCATGCCGTCGCGGGTCAGGCGGGAATCGACCACCCGGGTGTTTTCATGGCTGCAGAGCGGGCACCACATGAGTCAGGGCGAATAGACGGGATGTTTTCGGCAAAGCGCCAGGGCGGACTCCCCGGCGCCGGCTTCCACAGTCGGGTCGCCCACCCTGTCCAGCACGTCGCAGATGATGCCGGCCAGTTCCTCGCATTCCGCCAGGCTGAATCCGCGTGTCGTCACCGCCGGCGTACCGAGCCGCAGCCCGCTGGTAATGAACGGCGAGCGGGGCTCGCCGGGAACGGTGTTCTTGTTCACGGTGATGGTCGCGCGGGCCAGGGACTGCTCGGCGTCCTTGCCGGTGTAGTCGCGGCCGATCAGGTCCACCAGGAACAGGTGATTGTCGGTACCGCCGGAGACGATCCTGTAGCCGCGCTCCATGATGACCGCGGCCATTCCCCTGGCGTTGTCGATGACCTGTTGCTGGTAGAGTTTGAATTCGGGGTCCAGGGCTTCCTTGAAGGCCACGGCCTTGGCCGCGATCCCATGCATCAACGGCCCGCCCTGCGTCCCCGGAAACACCAGCGAGTTCAGCGCCCGCGCCAGCTTGTCATCGGCATTGGCCAGGATGATGCCGCCCCGTGGCCCGCGCAGGGTCTTGTGCGTGGTCGACGTCACGACGTGGGCGTGCGGGAGGGGACTGGGATACAGGCCGGCCGCGATCAGGCCTGCCACGTGCGCCATGTCGACCAGGAACCACGCGCCCACCGAATCGGCGATTTCGCGCATCCGGGCCCAATCGATACGGCGCGAATAAGCGGAGAAACCACCGATCAGCAAGCGGGGACGATGCTCGGCGGCCAGGTCGGCGATCATGCCGTAGTCGATCATGCCCGTATCTGTGTCGATGCCGTACTGCACCGCCTTGAACAGCTTGCCGGAAAAATTGACCGGGCTGCCGTGCGTCAGGTGGCCGCCTTCGTTGAGGCTCATCCCGAGAATCGTGTCGCCCGGATCCAGCAGGGCAAGGTAGGCAGCAGCGTTCGCCTGGGAGCCGGAATGCGGCTGGACATTCGCGTAATTCGCGCCGAACAGTTCCATGGCGCGTTCCCTGGCCAGGTCCTCGGCGCGGTCGACGTACTCGCAACCCGCGTAATAGCGCCTGCCGGGATAGCCTTCCGCGTACTTATTGGTCATCACGGAGCCCTGGGCTTCCATGACTCTGGGGCTGGCATAGTTTTCCGAGGCGATCAGCTCGACGTGGTCCTGCTGGCGCGTCAGTTCGGCGTCGATTGCGTCGGCCAACTCGTTATCGAATCCGCGGATGCGGCAATTCTTCTCAAACATTCCTGGTTCCGTGTTCCCGATTTCTTGCGGTTTTTGCGGACGGCCGCTCCCGCGGCGCGAGCCGCCTGCCCGCAGTGGAAGGACAGCATTCAATTGTAACATTTATGAACCGCCAAACGACCCGTTCCGGGCTGCGTCAACATGGCCCCTTGTCTGGACCGGCAGCGGGCCTTCGCGCATAATGCGCCCGCGTTTTCAGAGACTTCACCCGTTACCCGCCATGGCTCAATACATATACACGATGATCGGGGTCAGCAAGACCGTGCCCCCCAACCGGACCATCATCAAGGATATCTCCCTGTCCTTCTTTCCCGGCGCCAAGATCGGCCTGCTTGGCCTGAACGGCGCCGGCAAGTCGACCGTGCTGCGGATCATGGCGGGGGTCGATCGCGAACACGAGGGCGAGGCCCGTCCGCAGCCCGGCATCCGCATCGGATATCTGCCGCAGGAGCCCCAACTCGACGAGGGCAAAACCGTGCGCGAAATCGTCGAGGAAGGCGTGAGCGAGGTTCGCGCCCTGCTGACGCGCTTCGACGAGATCAGCATGCAGTTCGCCGAACCGATGGAAGACGAGGAAATGAATGCCCTGCTGGCCGAACAGGCCGAGCTGCAGGAAGCCATCGACCATGCCCGCGGCTGGGAACTCGACCACACGCTGGAACTGGCCGCGGATGCATTGCGGCTGCCGCCCTGGGTTGCCGAAGTAAAACACCTTTCGGGCGGTGAGCGCCGCCGCGTCGCCATCTGCCGCCTGCTGCTGTCCAGTCCGGACATGCTGCTGCTGGACGAGCCGACCAACCACCTGGACGCCGAATCGGTGGCCTGGCTGGAGCACTACCTGACCGAATTTCCGGGCACCGTGGTCGCCATCACCCACGACCGGTATTTTCTCGACAATGCAGCCGAGTGGATTCTGGAACTGGACCGCGGCCACGGCATTCCCTGGAAGGGCAATTACTCCTCCTGGCTGGAGCAGAAGGAACAGCGCCTCCAGCACGAGGAAAGCCGCGAACAGGCGCGGCGCCGATCCATGCAGGCGGAGCTGGAATGGGTGCGCGCCAATCCGAAGGGCCGCCACGCGAAAAGCAAGGCGCGCCTGCAGCGTTTCGATGAGTTGAGCTCGCAGGAACACCAGGGGCGCAACGAAACGCGGGAGATCTTCATACCGCCGGGTCCCCGTCTGGGCAACCAGGTCATCGAGGTCGAGCATCTGAGCAAGGGCTTCGGCGAGAAGCTGCTGATCGACGATCTCAGTTTCAGCATTCCGCCGGGAGCCATCGTCGGCGTGATCGGCGGCAACGGCGCGGGCAAGTCGACGCTGTTCCGCCTGTTCACGGGCACCGAGCAGCCCGACGCCGGCGAAATCCGCATCGGCCCAACCGTCGAGATGGCCTATGTCGACCAGAGCCGCGACAGCCTGGAGGGTGAGCGCAGCGTCTGGGAGGAAATCGCGGACGGACAGGAGTTCATACAGGTCGGTACTTACAAAACCCAGTCACGGGCCTATGTCGGGCGCTTCAACTTCCGCGGAGCCGACCAGCAGAAACGGGTTCAGGACCTGTCGGGGGGTGAACGTAACCGCGTGCACCTGGCAAAACTGCTGCGGTCGGGCGCGAACGTGTTGCTGCTCGACGAACCGACCAACGACCTGGACGTGGAAACTCTTCGCGCGCTGGAGGAGGCGCTGCTGGAGTTTCCCGGCTGCATCGTGGTCATCTCGCACGATCGCTGGTTCCTCGACCGGATCGCGACCCACATCCTGGCCTTCGAGGGCGACAGCCACGTGGAGTGGTTCGAGGGCAACTATTCGGATTACGAGGCCGATCTGAAGCGCCAGCGCGGCGACGACGCCCTGATCCCGCACCGTGTCAAATACCGAAAGCTGAAGTCGTAGCCGCTGTAGGAGCGGCTTTAGCCGCGATTGATGATTGTTCGCTTCAAACCCGGCCGCTATCGGACAGGTCCTTCCAGGACACGCTCTAGCCATCCCTGGGCGCTCGATAACTTGTTCCCGACAAGTTACGGTCCTGGAAG
>CALKKN010000003.1 GCA_937995275.1 uncultured Lysobacterales bacterium
CTCGGAAGCCAGTTCGTTCTCGCGCGCCTACAAGGGCTGGACCGGGCACGCGCCCAGCGAGGCGCGCCGCGAGGTGGCGTGACCGGCCGAATTGTGGTTAACTTCCGGGTTGATTCTGCCTCCGCGCGGCAGGCGGACAAGCCGGCCCCGGCGGGACATTGAGGATTTTTCCGTACACCATCAAGGAGACTACCATGCGCAAATCGGCGCCCCTACTCGCAGTACTCTTCAGTTTCGTATTCGCTACCGGGCTCTCGGCCTTCGAGCCGGACACCGGCGATGAATTACAACTCGAGGTGGCCAGGGCCATCATCGACGTCCAGAAGACCGATCCCGGCATCAATAAGTTTTTCGAGAGCGCAGCCGGCTATGCCGTGTTCCCCAAGGTCGGCAAGGGCGGAATCGGCATCGGCGGCGCCTATGGCAAGGGGCTGGTGATCGTCAATGATCAGGCGGTCGGGAACACTTCGCTGAGCCAGGTGACCGTCGGACTGCAATTGGGCGGCCAGGTCTACTCGCAGTTCCTCTTCTTCAAGGATGCGGCCGCGCTCGAGAGCTTCCAACGCGGCAATTTCGAGATGGGCGCCCAGGCCTCGGCAGTGGCGGTCACGCTCGGCGCATCGGCCGACGCCGACTACGACAAGGGCGTGGCGGTCTTCACGCACGTCAGCGGTGGCCTGATGTACGAGGCGACAATCAGCGGCCAGAAGTTCAAGTACGAAGCCCTGTAATCGACGGCCAATCGTGGAGAAGCCCATGCGCGCCCTATTGCTGACGCTTATTGCCCTCTCATTTGCCGGTTCAGCCCACGCGTTCGAACCCAACGTCAACGACGAGATGGAGCTCAACGTGGCCCAGGCCATCCTCGCCATCAAGCGGGCGGACCCGGGCATTGAAGCGTTCTTCGAAAACGCTGCCGGCTACGCGGTGTTCCCGAGTGTCGGCAAGGGCGGCTTCGTCGTAGGCGGCGCCTTTGGCAGGGGCCTGGTGATCGTTGACGAGCAGGTCGACGGCTACACGTCCATGACCCAGGGTTCGATCGGCCTGCAGATCGGCGGCCAGAAGTACTCGCAGTTCATCTTCTTCAAGGACGCCACGGCCATCGACCACTTCAGGCGCGGCAACTTCGAGTTTGGCGCGCAGGCATCGGCCGTGGCCATCACGGCCGGCGCTTCGGCGGACGCCAGCTATGACGGCGGAGTGGCCGTCTTCACGCACGCTGCGGGTGGGCTGATGATCGAGGGTTCGGTCGGCGGCCAACGGTTCACTTACCAACCGAAAGAATAGCAACCGGACACGGGCGCCGGACCCGGCGCCCGAGGTCCGGCCCGCTTCGGTGCCACAGCTGGCGGCAGGCAGGATGGGGCTACCCCGCGAGCCGCAATGACAGGCATGGCGGCCGAGCCCGGGTCGACGAGGAGCCAACCATGCTTGCAGACCACGAGATTGCCGCCGCGGCAAAAACCGCGCCCATCACTGACATCGCCGCCGGGCTCGGCACACTGCCCGAAGACCTGATCCCCTACGGCGAGACGATCGCCAAGGTGAACATCAGGGCCCTCGCCCGCCCGCGGCCCCGACCCGGAGCCGGCAAGCTGATCCTGGTCTCCGCCACCACGCCGACCGCCGCCGGTGAAGGCAAGACCACCACCTCCATCGGGCTGGGTCAGGCGTTCACCAGACTCGGCGAGTCGGTCTGCATCGCGCTGCGCGAGCCCTCCCTGGGACCCTGCCTCGGGGTCAAGGGCGGCGCCACCGGCGGCGGCTACGCACAGGTTGTCCCTGCCGACCGGATCAACCTGCACTTCACCGGCGACTTCCACGCGATCACCTCCGCCAATAACCTGATCTCGGCCTCGATCGACAACCACATCTACTGGGGCAATAAACTCGGCCTGGACCCGCGCATGATCGCCTGGCGCCGGGTCATGGACATGAACGACCGCAGCCTGCGCAAGATCGTGCTGGGGCTGGGCGGGCGCTACCAGGGCATCCCTCGCGAAGGCGGATTCGACATTACGGCCGCCTCGGAGATCATGGCGATCCTGTGCCTGGCCAACGACATGGACGACCTGCGCGCCCGGCTCGACCGGATCCTGATCGGAACCACCTATGAAGGGGAAGCTGTTTTCCTGGAGGCCCTGGACATCACCGATGCGCTGCTGGCGCTGCTGCGTGACGCCGTGCATCCCAACCTAGTGCAGACCCTGGAGGGTACGCCCGTCTTGATGCACGGCGGCCCCTTCGCCAACATCGCGCACGGCTGCAACAGCGTGTTCGCCACGCGCATGGCATTGCACTTCGCGGACTGGGCCATCACCGAGGCCGGCTTCGGTTTCGACCTCGGCGCCGAAAAGTTTTTCGACATCAAGTGCCGATCCGCCGGCCTCAACCCCGACGCGGTGGTGCTGGTCACCACGATCCGCGCGCTCAAATTGCACGGCGGCCACGACAGGAACCGCCTCGAGGAGCCGGATGTGGAAGCTGTCCGCCGGGGACTGGAGAACCTCGACAAGCACATCGAGAGCGTCGGCCAGTTCGGTAAACAGCCGGTCGTCGCGCTGAACCGGTTCCTCAGCGACACCGACGAAGAAATCCGCCTGGTGCGCGAGCGGGCGGAACAGCATGGCGTGCGCTTTGCCGAGTCCCGGCACTTCATGGAAGGAGGCGCCGGAGCAACAGAGCTCGCACGCGAGGTGATGGCTGCAGCCGCCAGCGGCTCGGTCTACCGGCCGCTGTACGACCTGGAGATGCCGGTTGCGGAAAAAGTGCTGCTGGTCTGCCAGGGTATGTATGGCGCCGATGACGTGGCGTTCACCAAGGAGGCCGAAAAGGACCTGAGGCGAATCGAGGAACTGGGCCTCGACGGGCTGCCGGTCTGTATCGCCAAGGCGCCCAGTTCGCTGTCCGACGACCCGGCGCTGCACGGCCGCCCGCGCGACTTCCAGGTGACGGTCCGTAACCTGCAGGTGGATTCCGGGGCCGGTTTCCTGGTGGTGCTGACCGGCGACATCATGCGCATGCCGGGCTTGCCGCGGCGCCCGCTGGCTGAGCGCGTCAGGTTCCTGCCCGACAGCAACATCGAGGGGATTGGCTGAAGTCCGCCCGCGTCAGGAAAAAACCTCAAGATCGCGCGGCAGGCAGGTAATGGAGGCCGGCGTACGGCCCCTGAGCTCCCCGTCGGGCGCCAGCATCAGGCCGTCCGGAGCGGCGATGCGGATGTTCCGGGCCTGGCAGGTGAATACCTCTTCGTAGGCGACGTGCTCGCCCCGGTAGATCGTCGGAAACAGGCGCAACAATCGCCGCCGCGACAGCCGCCGAACCACGGTGACGTCCAGCAGACCATCGTCGGCGCGCGCCGACGGGGCCATCAGGAAGGACGTTCCGGTATAGCGGGTATTGGAAATCTCGATAAAAAGCGCCTCCTGCTCCAATCTTTTTCCATCGATTTCAATAACTAAAGGGTATGTCTTCAGAATCATTGCACACCAAAGCGCAGCCAGGGAGTAGGCCGAACTGCCGAGGATCTTGAGCCTCTCCGCCGT
>CALKKN010000004.1 GCA_937995275.1 uncultured Lysobacterales bacterium
ACTTCTTCTTCCAGGTCGTGTTCGTCGCCACCGCCATGTCGATCGTATCCGGCGCCGTGGCCGAACGCATGAAACTTTGGGCCTTTCTGATCTTCACGGTCGTCATGACCGGGGTCATCTATCCGATGGAAGGCGGCTGGACCTGGGGCGGCAAGGACGTGTTCGGCATGTTCAACCTGGGCGAAGATTTCGGCTTCAGAGACTTTGCCGGCTCGGGCATCGTGCACATGGCTGGCGCCGCCGCTGCGCTGGCCGGTGTTCTGCTCCTCGGGCCGCGCACCGGCAAATACGGTCCGGACGGCGTCGCCCACGCGTTGCCGGGCGCCAACCTCCCGCTGGCGACGCTGGGCACCTTCATTCTCTGGATGGGTTGGTTCGGCTTCAACGGCGGTTCCGTGCTGAAACTCGGCGATGCCGCCAACGCGCACAGCGTGGCCATGGTGTTCCTGAATACCAATGCCGCTGCGGCCACCGGGTTGATCGGCGCCCTGCTGGCGGCCCATTTCAAGTTCGGCAAGGCGGACCTCACCATGGCGCTCAACGGGGCGCTGGCCGGCCTCGTCGCGATCACGGCGGAACCGTCCACGCCCACGGCCCTGCAGGCATCGCTGTTCGGCTTCATCGCCGGCGTGGTAGTGGTGTTCGCCATCATCCTGCTCGACAAGCTGAAGATCGACGATCCGGTGGGCGCCATCTCGGTGCACGGCGTGGTCGGGCTGCTGGGCCTGCTGCTGGTGCCCGTGACCAACGACGGCACCTCGTTCGTGGGACAGCTGGTCGGCGCCCTGACCATTTTCGTGTGGGTGTTCGCCGCCAGCTTCGTCGCCTGGCTGATCCTCAAGCTGATCATGGGCATTCGCGTTTCCGAGGAGGAGGAGTATCTCGGCCTCGATATCGGGGAATGCGGCCTGGAGGCCTATCCGGAGTTCACGGCCGGCCGCCCCTGAGCCAACGATCTACCCTGTGGTGCGATATTGGCCCGGGCATTGCCCGGGCCTTTTTTTATCGCTCGGAATGTTCCACCGCCCACGGGGAGTTGGGCGTGCTCGCTTCTTCGGCGACTTCCAGGAAGGCCCTGGCCTGGGCCGAGGGGAACTTGCCGCGGCGCATGACCGTGCCGTAGCTGCGCTTCGGGAAGTAGTCGCTCATGTTCTTGGCGACGAGTTTGTCGTCGTCGCGCAGGCAGATGCCGGTCACGATCGAAATACCGAAATCCAGCTCGACGTACCGCTTGATGACTTCCCAGCCGCCGACTTCCAGCGTGACGTTGAACGGCACCTGGTGTTGCTGGAAGACCCGGTCCACCATGCGCCACGTCGTCAGCCGGCGCGGCGGCAGGATCAGCCCATAGGGTGCGATGTCCTCGAGGCGCACGTGCTTACGGTCTGCGAGGTCGTGGCCGAGCGGCAGGATCAGGGCCGGCTCGAAGGAATAATACGGCCGGTAGCTGATGTCGGAGGGTATGTCCAGCATCGAGCCCACGGCGAAATCCACCTCGTCGTCGCGGATCATGGCAAGTCCATCGCGCCCGGTGACATTGCGCAGCTGCACGTGGATGTTGGGGTAGCGCTCACGGAACTGTTTCACCAAGTGGGGTAGCAGATAGATGATGGTGGACTCGCCGGCGGCGATGACGACTTCCCCGCTGTCCAGATCGCCCTTCATCTGTCGATTGAAACGCGCGTTGAGCGTTTCGAGGCCCTCGACCAGCGGGCGGGCCATTTCGTAGAGTTCCTGACCCTCGCGCGTCATGTTGATACGCGGGCCGTGCCGTTCGAACAGCACGGTGTCGAGTTCGCGCTCGAGGGCCCGGACTTGCAGGCTGATGGCGGGCTGGCTCAGGTAAAGCTGTTCCGCGGCGTCGGTCATTTTCCCGCTCTTGGCCACGGCGCAGAAGGCGCGTAGTTGCTTGAGCTGGTTGCCCTTATAATAGAAGCGTGGAGATTTCTTGTTCAAAATCAATCGTATCTTTGATTAAAATTTCTCATATTAAATATTGAAATATTTGTCTTGTCAAAGATGGTGGTCAAAAATTAATCTGAAGCAGTTAATGACTCCCCGGAAAACCGAGGGAGAACGGGCGGTATCCGCGTTTGATTGAGCCGCCGGGGCTGCGGGTCGGCGCCCTTTTTGTCTCTGAAATCAGTGATCGTGCAGCAAGGTGACCTATGACTATTGAAAACGACATCAATCAAATCGAGGCCGACTGGGCAAACAATGAGCGCTGGAAGGGCGCAAAGCGCGGATACACAGCGGCGGACGTCGTCAGATTGCGCGGCACGGTAACGGTCGAGTACAGCCTTGCCCGCCAGGGCGCCGAAAAGCTGTGGAAATACATGTCCACGGAACCGTTCGTGAACTCGCTGGGCGCCCTGACCGGCAATCAGGCGATGCAGCAGGTCAAGGCCGGGCTGAAGGCCATCTATCTGTCCGGCTGGCAGGTCGCGGCCGATGCCAACCTGGCCGGCCAGATGTACCCCGACCAGTCCCTGTACCCGGCGGACTCGGTGCCGAGCGTCGTCCGCCGCATCAATAACGCCCTGTTGCGCGCGGACCAGCTGCACCACGCGGAGGGCGACGACTCGGTCGACTGGATGCAGCCCATCGTGGCCGACGCGGAGGCCGGGTTCGGTGGCGTGCTGAACGCCCACGAACTCATGAAGGCGATGATCGATGCCGGCGCCGCGGGCGTGCATTTCGAGGATCAGCTGGCCTCCGCCAAGAAGTGCGGACACATGGGCGGAAAGGTGCTCGTGCCCACCCAGGAAGCCGTGCAGAAATTGATTGCCGCTCGTCTCGCGGCCGACATCATGGGCGTTCCGACCGTGCTGCTGGCCCGTACCGACGCGAATGCCGCGGGCCTGATCACTTCGGACATCGATCCTTACGATGCCCCGTTCCTGACCGGCGAGCGGACTCTGGAAGGATTCCATGTCACCCGCCCAGGCCTCGACCAGGCCATCAACCGTGGCCTGGCCTATGCGCCCTACGCGGATCTGTTGTGGTGCGAAACCGCCCACCCGGACCTGGATGAGGCCAAGACGTTTGCCGAGGCGATCCGGAAGGAATACCCGGATCAACTGTTGTCCTACAACTGTTCGCCCTCCTTCAACTGGAAGAAGAACCTGGACGACGACACCATCGCGAAGTTCCAAAGGGAACTGGGCGCCATGGGCTACAAGTTCCAGTTCATCACGCTGGCCGGCTTCCATGCACTCAACTACAGCATGTACACGCTGGCGCACGGCTACCGCGACCGCCAGATGTCGGCCTATGTCGAACTGCAACAGGCGGAATTCGGCGCCGAGCCGATCGGCTATACCGCCACGAAGCATCAGCGCGAGGTCGGCACGGGCTATTTCGATGCCCTGACCCAGCTCATCGGCGGCGGGCACTCCTCGCTGTCGGCCCTGGAGGGCTCGACCGAGGATGAGCAGTTTCTCGAAGCGGTCTGATACGATTTGATGTACCCCGCTCAAGGGCCGCACCAGCGGCCCTTTTTTTGTGTGGGAATGGCTTGTGGAAGCCGCTCCTACATTAATTCCTTGCCGGGGTTGATCAGGATCGCGCGGAAATCGTTGACGTTGGTGCCCGTCGGGCCCTCCCGAAGCAGGCCGCCGGCACGATCGAAAAGGCTTGCCGAGTCATGGCGGCGCAGGAAGTCGCCGGCGTCCAGCCCAAGTTGCCGGGCCCGCCGCAGCGTAGTCGGGCCAATCAGGGCCCCGCTGTGCCCACCGCGGCCGTCGATGCCGTCCGTGTCGGCTGCCAGCGCCCAGATGGAGCCGTGTCCGTCGAGCGCCAGAATCAGTGCGAGGACATATTCGCTGTTGCGTCCTCCCCTCCCCGGGTTCGGCCCCAACGTCACGGTGGTCTCGCCGCCGGACAGAAGACAGGAGGCGCCGCCGGATTTGGCCCGTTCCAGCGCCTGCCGGGCGTGGTTGCGCGCCAGCGCGGCGGCGTCGTCCTCCAGGCGATCGCCCAGCACCAGCGGCTTAATGCCGTGTTCCCGGCACCAGTGCCCGGCGGCCAGCAACGCCGTCATGCCGCTGGCCACGACCTCGAAACGGTCGCGTCCGTCGTCGCGGGCGAGCCCCGGTTCTTCGGCGTCCGGATTATCGAGAACGCCCCGCACGGCGGCCGATACCTCGATTCCATGGCGTTGAAGCACGGTCCGGGCGTCGGCCCGGGTCGACGGGTCGGGAACGGCAGGGCCGGAAGCGATGGTTGCCGGATCGTCACCCGGGACGTCCGAGATGGCCAGCGTGACGATCGGCGCGGAACAGGCTTGCGCAAGGCGACCGCCCTTGATGCGGGACAGGTGTTTGCGGACGCAGTTGATTTCACCGATGGACGCTCCGCAGGCCAGCAGCGCCCGCGTCACGGACTGCTTTTCACCCAAGGATACCCCGGCAGCCGGCAGGCACATCAGGGACGATCCCCCGCCGGACAGCAGCAACAGCAGCAGGTCGTCTTCCCCCAGGCCGGAGGCGAGTTCCAGCGCCGCGCGCCCGGCGGACTCGGATCGTTCGTCCGGAACCGGATGGCTCGCCGGGCACAGGCGCAGCCCCGGGGCCGGTGCCCGCGGCTCCGATTGCCCGTCGCCGGGAAAGATGACGATGCCCGCCAGATTGTCGCCGTAATGCCGCACGGCCTCCGCCGCCATCGGCAGGGCGGCCTTGCCGCACGCAATCAGCACCAGGCGCCCCTCGGGCGCAGTCGGCCAGTGGCCTGCCAGGCAGGCTCGTGGCAGAGCCGCGGCAATGGCGGCCCGCCACATTTGCATCAGGGCGCGCTCGGGACCCGCCTGCATGGTCACCGGCCGGCGGCCCGGATCAGAGCAGGTCGACTCCCAGGTAGAGCACCAGCGTGAGCAGCAGGCCCATGTGGATGACCCCCGTTACGCTGGTCATCGGCCCGGTCTTGCCCTTGATCGCATTGACCTCGAGCAGCGCGATGATGCCGAATACGACGATCAGCGACAGGATGCTGGCGCTGGTTACAGGGGCGGCGAGTTGCGCCAGGTGCACCGATGAGGCCATGAAAAACAGCATGGGGATCGAGAACAGGGTGTTGGTCCGGGAAGCCAGCCCGGCCTTGGCCAGCGCGCCCGCGGCGGCCGGGTCCGCCTCACCGCCGGCTGCCGCCTGCTCCGCCGACGCGATGACAATCTTCTGGTTGGGCCAGATGATCAGCCAGACGTTCAGGAACATCAGCGTGCCGAGCACCGCACCCACGATGATGCCGTAACCGGTAAGTTGCTTGGCCCCCAGCAGGGCGATACCGCTGATGAACGTGAACATGGCGCCCCAGCGAAACCACCACAGGGCCCGCGGCACCAGTTTGCGGATCGCATCGGACTTGGCGGATGCCTCGGCTTCCTTGAAGTATTCGCCCTGTACGAAATTGAAGTACCACAGCAGGCCGATCCAGGCCACGCCGGCCAGCAGGTGGATCCACCTGAAGAGGAATGCCAGGGCGTTGCCCTGGAGCAGTGCGAGTTCTCCCATGTCGACTCTCCCATTTTCTAGTTGCATGTAACGTGGAACCGCGGCCACGCAAACGCAGCCGCTCGCCGACTAGGGTACACCCGTCGCCGCCGATTCTGAATAACGGCAGAGCCGCCGCGCCGGCCGTTCAGGTCTGTCGCAGCTTGCGCAGGGGAACGATCAGGCTGGATGTGTCCCAGCGGTTGCCGCCCAGGGCCTGTACTTCGGAATAGAACTGATCGACCACCGCGGTCACCGGCAGGTGGGCGCCGTTGCGGCGCGCCTCGTCGAGTACGTAGGCGAGGTCCTTGCGCATCCAGTCGACGGCGAAGCCGAATTCGAAGTGGCCGTCGATCATGGTATTCGCACGGTTGTCCATCTGCCAGGACTGGGCAGCGCCCTTTGAGATCACGTCGACGACCGCCCGCGCGTCCAGACCCGCGCAGTCGGCGAAATTCAGTGCTTCGGCAAGGCCCTGCACGAGCCCCGCGATACAGATCTGGTTGACCATTTTCGCCAGTTGGCCGGCCCCTGATTCGCCGAGCCGGGCCTGCATGCGGGCGTAGCTCTCGATCAGCGGTGCCGCCCGGGCCACGGCGTCCTCATCGCCGCCGATCATGACGGTCAGCTGCCCGTTCTCGGCCCCCGCCTGCCCCCCCGACACCGGGGCGTCGACGAAGGAAAATCCGCGTTTGCCCCCCTCAGCATGGAGTACCCGCGCGACTTCGGCGGAGGTGGTGGTGTGGTCGACAAATACGGCGCCCGGCCGCATCCGTCCGAAGGCCCCGTCTTCCCCGAGCGTCACGGAACGCAGGTCATCGTCGTTGCCGACGCAGCAGATTACGAATTCCGCCGCGGCGGCCGCATCCGCGGGGGAGGGCGCCGCCGCGCCGCCGTGCTCCGCGGTCCAGCGCTTCGCTCGTTCGGCGGTCCGGTTGAAGACCGTGACGGAGTGCCCCTTTGCTTGC
>CALKKN010000005.1 GCA_937995275.1 uncultured Lysobacterales bacterium
TGAAGAGAGAAGAAGCACGATGAGCAAAGAGATCCTGCTGGTTGTGGACGCCGTTTCGAACGAGAAGGGCGTCAGCAAGGATGTAATTTTCGGTGCGCTGGAAGCGGCGCTGGCATCGGCGGCGCGCAAGCTCAGCGAAGAGGAGCGTGGCGTGCGCGTGTCCATCGACCGCTCGACGGGGGACTACGAAACGTTCCGCCGCTGGGAAGTCATCGACGACGAGGAGGAGATGGAGTTCGAGGACGCCCAGATCTTCCTCCAGGCCGCCAAGGCCGTCAACCCGGACATCGAGGTCGGCGAATTCATCGAGGAGCCGATGGAAAACGCGGAATTCGGCAGGATAGCGGCGCAGACCGCGAAGCAGGTAATCGTGCAGCGGGTCCGCGAGGCCGAGCGGGCGCAGGTCGTCGAGGAGTACCAGGACCGCGCCGGCGAGCTGGTCAACGGCATCGTCAAGCGTGTCGAGCGCGGCAACGTTTACCTGGACCTCGGCGGCAACGCGGAGGCCTTCATCAGCCAGCGCAGCATGATTCCCGGCGAGTCCGTGCGGCCCGGCGACCGCCTGCGCGCCTTCCTGTACGAGGTGCGCCCCGAACCGCGCGGCCCGCAGCTCTTCGCCAGCCGAACCATCGTGGAATTCCTGGTCGCCCTGTTCGAGCTGGAGGTGCCCGAGATCGGGCAGGAACTGATTACCGTGATGGGCGGCGCACGCGATCCGGGGCGACGGGCCAAGATAGCGGTTCGTTCCAACGACCGGCGCACCGACCCCATCGGGGCCTGCGTCGGCATGCGCGGCTCGCGGGTGCAGGCCGTGTCCAACGAGCTGTCGGGCGAGCGTATCGACATCATTCTCTGGAACGAGAACCCGGCCCAGTTCGTCATCAACGCAATGGCGCCCGCCGAAGTGGCGTCCATTGTCGTGGACGAGGAGAACGGTTCGATGGACATCGCCGTGGAGGAGTCCAACCTCTCGCAGGCGATCGGGCGCGGCGGCCAGAACGTGCGCCTCGCGAGCGAGCTGGGCGGCTGGACGCTGAACGTGCTCACCATCGAGCAGGCGGAACAGAAAAGCGAAGAGGAAACCCAGGCGATCCTCGAGCGCTTCATGCAGCGGCTGGACGTCGGCGAGGACGTGGCCAACATCCTCGTGCAGGAGGGGTTCAGCAACATTGAGGAGGTGGCCTACGTGCCCGAGTCCGAGTTGCTGGAAATCGAGGAGTTCGACGAGGAAATCGTCACCGAGATCCGGCGCCGGGCACGCGATGCGCTGCTCACGCAGCTGATCGCCAAGGAAGAGGCGCTCGACGAGAATGCCCCGGAAGAGGACCTGCTGGAACTGGAGGGCATGACCGAACGCCTGGCGTTCCGCCTTGCCGAACGCGGCGTGCGCACGCAGGAAGACCTGGCGGAGCTGTCGGTTGACGAATTGCAGGAAATCGACGAGATGAGCGATGACGAGGCGGCCCGGCTGATCATGGCCGCCCGCGCGCCCTGGTTTGCCGAGGAAGAGTAAGCCGCGAACCGGGGCACCTGAGTTTTACACGGAGCAGATTTATGTCCAAAGTAACCGTATCACAACTGGCTGACGTTCTCGGTGTCGACAGCGAGCGGCTGCTCACGCAGCTAAACGACGCCGGTATTTCGGCCAGCAGTGGGGACGACGCGGTTTCCAACGAAGACAAGAAGAAGTTGCTGGCCCACCTGCGCGCGAGTCACGGCAAGGTGGAAAGCGACGCGACCGCTCCGCGCAAGGTCACCCTGAAGCGCAAGTCGGTGAGCGAGCTGCGGGTGCCCGGTTCGGGCCCGCGCGCCTCGGCCCGCACCGTCAACGTCGAGGTCAGAAAGAAGCGAACCTACGTCAAGCGGGAAGTCGTCCAGGAGGAGATCGGGACGGAGGCCGCGGAGCGGGAGCACGCGCGGAAAATCCTGGAGGAATCGCGCGCCCAGCGTGAAGCGGAAGAGCGCGCCCGGGAGGAAGCCGTCGAGAAGGCCCGTCTCAAGAAGGAAGACGAAGCCCGCCAGGCCGCCCTGGAGCAGGCCCGCAAGGAGGCCGAGGAGCAAACCCGCCGCGAGGCCGAGGAAAAGGCGCAACAGGAAGAGGCCCGCCGTCGCGCCGAGGACGAGGAGCGCCGCCGCGAGGAAGAGCGTGCCAAAAAGCTGGCCGAGGAGCAGCGCCGGCGCGAGAAGGAGAAAGGCAAAACGAAAACCCGCTACGGCCGCAAGGAACTGCACGTGGCCAAGGGCACGGCAGCCCGCCGCCGCAAGGCCGGGGGGCGGCGGCTGCGCCCGTCCGGGGCCCGGCCCTCGGAACATGGATTCTCCAGGCCCACGGCGCCCGTAACCCGCGAGGTCGAGGTGCCCGAGGCGATTACCGTGGCGGACCTGGCCAAGCAAATGGCTATCAAGGCCAGCGAAGTCATCAAGGTGCTCATGAGAATGGGCATGATGGTGACGATCAACCAGAGCCTCGACCAGGACACGGCGATACTGGTCGTCGAGGAAATGGGACACACGGCGAAGGCTGCCGAGCAGAAAGACATCGAGCAGGAATTGCTCGCCGAGGAAGACCTGGAGGTCGGCGAGGGAGTCGGGCGGCCCCCGGTCGTGACGGTCATGGGGCACGTCGATCACGGCAAGACCTCGCTGCTGGACTACATGCGCCATTCGCACGTCGTCGACGGCGAAGCGGGCGGCATCACGCAGCATATCGGCGCCTACCACGTTAAGACGGAGCGCGGCATCGTGACATTTCTCGACACGCCGGGCCATGCCGCCTTTACCGCGATGCGGGCCCGCGGCGCGCAGGCCACCGACATCGTGATCCTGGTCGTGGCGGCCGATGACGGCGTCATGCCTCAGACCAAGGAGGCCATCCAGCACGCACGGGCCGCCGGCACGCCCATCATCGTGGCCGTCAACAAGATCGACCGGCCGGAGGCCGACGCCGACCGCGTGCGGACCGAACTGTCGAAGGAAGAAGTGATCCCCGAGGACTGGGGCGGCGAGGATATCTTCGTCAACGTGTCCGCGAAGACCGGCGAAGGCGTGGACGCACTGCTCGAGAGCATCCTGTTGCAGGCGGAAGTCATGGAACTGAAGGCCAATCCCGAGGCGCAGGCGCGTGGCGTCGTGGTCGAGTCCAGCCTGGACAAGGGCCGCGGCCCGATTGCGACGCTGCTGATCCAGCAGGGCACCCTGCACCGCGGTGACATGATCCTGGCCGGCCAGGAATTCGGCCGGGTGCGTGCGATGTTCGACGAGTCGGGCGAGCCGATCGAAACGGCCGGCCCCTCCATGCCGGCGGTCGTTCAGGGCCTGTCCGGTGTGCCGCAGGCGGGCGATGAGATGCTGGCCGTGGCCAACGAGCGCAAGGCGCGGGAGGCTTCGGCGCAGCGCCAGGAACGCCGGCGCGAGTCGCGCCTGGCGCGTCAGCAGGCGGCTAACCTGCAGAACCTGTTCGAGAGCATGGGCAAGGAGGAACAGACCAACGTCAACCTGCTGATCCGGGCGGACGTTCAAGGCAGCGTCGAAGCGCTGCGCGATGCGCTCACCAGGCTCAGCACCGACGAAGTCAAGGTCAATGTCGTGGCCTCGGGCGTCGGGGCCATCACCGAGAACGATGCGTCGCTCGCGCAGGCTTCGGAAGCCATCATCATCGGGTTCAACGTGCGCGCCGACGCCACCGCCCGCAAGGTGATCCAGGAGCACGAACTCGACCTGCACTACTACAGCGTCATTTACGACGCGATCGACGAGGTCAAGTCGGCCATCTCGGGCCTTCTGGGCACCGAGGTCAAGGAACAGATTATCGGCCTGGCCGAGGTCAAGGACGTTTTCCGTTCCTCGAAGCTGGGCGCCATCGCCGGCTGTCTGGTCGTCGAAGGCGTCGTGCGGAGCCACAACCCGATTCGCGTGTTGCGCGACAACGTGGTGATTTATGAAGGCGAACTGGAATCACTGCGGCGCTTCAAGGACAATGTCACTGAAGTCAAATCCGGTATTGAATGCGGCATTGGAGTAAAAGACTACAATGACGTCAAGCCCGGTGACCACATCGAGTGCTTCGAGCGCGTGGAAGTCGCCCGGACGCTGTGAGGCACGGCCGATGCCCCGTGATTTCAGTCGCTCCGAACGCGTGGCCGGCACCATTCGCCGCGAACTGGCGCAGCTGATCCAGCTCGAGCTCAAGGACCCGAACGTCGGCTTCATCGGCCTGTCGGACGTCGAGGTGACGCGGGACCTGGCGCACGCGCGCGTGTTCGTCACCGTGTTCGAGCCCGAGCGCGCCGCGGCCAGCCTGCGGGCGCTCAACAAGGCCGCGGGATACCTCCGCCGGCGCCTGGGTCAGGAAATGCGCATTCGTTCGGTTCCGGAACTCCATTTCGAGCACGATGCCTCGGTCGAGACGGGCCAGCAGATGGACAGCCTGATCGACGCGGCGATCGCTTCCGACCGCCAGGACTCCGGGAAGGGCGGCGACGGCGAGGGGGAATGAGCCGGCGCCGGAAAGGCCGGGACGTCCACGGGGTCCTGCTGCTGGATAAACCGGCGGGCTACTCTTCCAGCCAGGCGGTGCAGAAGGTACGCTGGCTGTTCCAGGCCCGCAAGGCCGGGCACACTGGCAGCCTCGATCCCTTCGCGACCGGCATGCTGCCCGTCTGTTTCGGCGAGGCCAGCAAGACGGCCACGTTCATGCTCGACGCATCCAAGAGCTACCTGGCCCAAGCGGTGCTCGGGCAGGCGACCGCAACCGGGGACATCGAGGGCGATATCGTCGATCGCCGGCCGGTGCCGCCGCTGGGCCTGGGCGACATCCGAACGGCGCTGGCCGGGTTCCTGGGCCGGATCGAACAGGTCCCGCCGATGTACTCCGCCCTCAAGCACCAGGGCCAGCCGCTGTACAAGCTGGCGCGGGCCGGCCGTGAAGTGCCGCGGGAGCCCCGCACGGTGACCATCCATGCAATCGAACCGGTGTCGTGGGAGAACCCGGTGCTGGCGTTCCGCGTCGAGTGCTCGAAAGGGACCTACGTGCGGACGCTGGCGGAGGATATCGCCCGGAAGCTGGGCACCTGCGGCCACTTGCAGGCCCTGCGGCGCCTCTCGGTCGGGCCGTTCCGTGAGGCCGACATGATCGGGCTGGACGAACTGGCGGCGAGGGCCGAGGCCGGCACGCTGGACGAGGCGCTGCTGCCGCCCGACGCCGGTCTCGCCGATTGGCCGGTCGTCACCCTGGAAGATCCGGCCGCTACCCGGTTTGGGCACGGCAACCCCGTAGGCGGCATCCGCGCCCCGTCTGGCCCGGTGCGTGTCTATGGGCCTGATGGCCTGTTGGGCCTCGGGGAAATCACGGCGGATAAGCTGCTGAAAGCTAAACGCTTAATGAACCTTCGGCCCTAGGCCGGCCAGAGGCAATTACCCGACCGGTTTTGCTTGTTTGCGAACGGCTCAGGGTATACAATTGCGTGCTGTTTTAACCGGGGCTTCGAAGTTTTTGTAAAGACCCAAGGCATTCCGGGCCATCTGCCCGGCGGGTTTTTCCAAAGGCTTCGCGGCTCTAGATATGGAGAAGGAACCATGTCTTTTGATGCAGAAGCAAAGGCAAAAATCGTCAGCGAGTACGCGCGTTCGGAAAACGACACCGGGTCACCGGAGGTCCAGGTAGCGCTGCTGACGGGTCGTATCCAGTACCTCACCGACCATTTCAAGATACACAAGGGCGATCATCATTCGCGTCGTGGTCTGTTGCGCCTGGTCAACCAGCGCCGCAGCCTGCTCGATTACCTGAAGAAGAAGGACATCGAGCGGTATCGCGACCTGATCAACCGTCTTGGCCTGCGCCGCTGATTGACGCGCCGCGCGGCCCGGTTTTCGCGACCCGTGAAAACCGGATACCCGCGACTGGTCTTCAGTTGGCGCCCGGCGTGTGTCGCCTCGCATCAAGGCACGGCCTTCGCTCTGGTGGATCCAGTATCCGCCGGAGCGTTCGTATTCAGGCTTTCGACTAAATAATGGGAATTGATGTGCAGAAACTGATCAAGACATTCAAGTACGGTGACCAGGAGGTCACGCTGGAAACCGGGCGCGTGGCCCGCCAGGCAAACGGTTCCGTGATCGTCTCCATGGGCGGCACGGTCGTCATGGTGAACGCGACCGGGCGCCGGGAAGCCGTTCCCGGGCAGCCGTTTTTCCCGCTGACGGTAAATTACCAGGAGCGCTTTTATGCCGCCGGTCGTATTCCCGGAGGCTTTTTCAAGCGCGAGGGGCGGCCCACTGAGAAGGAGACGCTGACCTGCCGGCTGATCGACCGTCCGATCAGGCCGCTGTTTCCGAAGGGGTTCATGAACGAGGTGCAGGTGGTCGCCACCCTGATGTCTTCCGATTGCGAAGTCGACGGCGACATCCTCGCGTTGATCGGAACCTCGGCCGCACTGGCGCTTTCGGGCATCCCGTTCAACGGCCCGATCGGCGCGGCGCGGGTCGGCTATATCGACGGCCAGTACGTGCTCAACCCGACGGTTACCCAACTCAAGGACTCGGCCCTCGACCTGGTCGTGGCGGGCACGGAGAACGCCGTCCTGATGGTGGAGTCGGAGGCCAACCTGCTGTCCGAGGACGTCATGCTGGGCGCCGTGACTTTCGGTCACCAGGCCTCCCGCACGGTCGTTCAGGCGGTGCGCGAACTGGCTGCCGAAGCCGGGGTGCAGCCCTGGGACTGGCAGGCTCCGGAATCCGATGCGTCGCTCGCCGACCGCGTTTCCGGCCTGGCGACCCCCGGACTGGAGTCGGCTTATGCCATCGCTGACAAGCTGGAGCGGCGCGACGCTGTCTCGGCGGTCAAGAAGTCGGTCATCGAATCGCTGTGCGACCCGGACTCCGAGGATGCGCCCGCCGAAGGCGCCGTGGCCTCGGCATTCTCCGCGATCGAAAAGTCGCTGGTCCGGGAACGTATCCTGTCCGGCGAGAAGCGCATCGACGGACGCGAACTCGCCGCCGTCCGCCCGATCTCGGTCGATTGCGGCTTGCTGCCGCGGACCCACGGCTCCGCGCTGTTTACGCGCGGTGAAACCCAGGCCGTGGTGGCGACCACGCTGGGCACGGGCCGCGACGCCCAGATCATCGACGCGGTGACCGGCGAGTACAAGGATCCGTTCATGCTGCACTACAACTTCCCGCCCTACTGCGTCGGCGAGACCGGTTTCATGGGCGGCCCCAAGCGGCGTGAGATCGGCCACGGCCGGCTGGCCCGGCGCGGTGTGGCGGCGGTGCTGCCGACGATGGAGGAGTTCCCCTATGTCATTCGCGTGGTCTCGGAGATCACCGAGTCGAACGGCTCCAGTTCCATGGCTTCCGTGTGCGGCACGTCGCTGTCGCTGATGGACGCCGGCGTCCCGGTCAAGGCTCCGGTGGCCGGCATCGCCATGGGCCTGATCAAGGAAGGCGACCGCTTCGCGGTGCTGTCGGACATCCTGGGTGACGAAGACCACCTCGGCGACATGGACTTCAAGGTGGCCGGCACCGAGGACGGCATCACCGCCCTGCAGATGGACATCAAGATCGAGGGCATCAACGAGGAGATCATGCGCATCGCGCTGGGCCAGGCCCGCGAAGGTCGCAATTTTATCCTCGGCGAGATGAACAAGGTGCTGCCCGAGTCACGCCGCGAAATGTCCGAGTTCGCGCCGCGGCTGATGACACTGAAGGTGCACCCGGACAAGATCCGCGACGTGATCGGCAAGGGCGGTGTTACCATCCGCGCCATCACCGAGGAAACGGGTTGCACCATCGATATCGCCGACGACGGCACGGTCACGATCGCCTCGGTCAGCAAGGAGGCCGCCGACGAGGCGCGCCGCCGTATCGAGCAGATCACGGCCGACATCGAGCCGGGTCAGATCTTCGAAGGCAAGGTCATCAAGATCATGAACTTCGGCGCCTTCGTCTCGCTGACCCCGGGTCGGGACGGTCTGGTGCACATCTCCCAGCTTTCCAACGAGCGCGTGGAGAACGTGACCGACGTGGTCAAGGAGGGCGACATGGTCAAGGTCAAGGTCCTGGAAGTCGACAAGCAGGGGCGTATCCGCCTGAGCATGAAGGCGGTCCAGAAAGAAGACTGACCGGCCCGATAATCCACCAGAAAACGGCGCTCTCCGAGCGCCGTTTTTTTATCCCGGACACGCGGGCTTTTGGTGCGGCCTGTAGGAGCGGCTTTAGCCGCGATTAAGAGGCCATTCAAACCCATCGGGGCTAAAGCCCCTCCTACAGCCCCCCAGGCCGCTAGCAGGCACCGTATGCGATCAGCGCGTCGGCGA
>CALKKN010000006.1 GCA_937995275.1 uncultured Lysobacterales bacterium
CCGCCAGTCAGGGCCAGCAGGAACACACAAGTACGGGTATGCTGACCTCGGTTCCAACGCACGGATACGGAGGCTGAACCTGTTGCGGCGATTCCTGCTGCTCATAATGCTGGCCGCGGTGTGCGGCGATCTCCTGAGCCAGGAGCTCCAGCCCCGCCGCTGGGCTGCCCTTCCTGTCGGCGTCAATTTCGTCGCCCTCGGAACCCTCTGGACCTACGGCGACATCCTGTTCGACCCGGCATTGCTGATCGAAGACGCCGAGGTCGAAATCCTCGGAGTCGGGGCAGGTTACATCCGCACCTTCGAAATGTTCGGCAAGCAGGCCAGGATCGACGCCGCATTGCCTTATGCAAACGGCCGCTGGAGTGGGCTGCTGGACGGCGAGCCGGCTTCCGTGCGGCGCCATGGATTCGCCGATGCCCGACTGCGGCTGTCGGTCAATCTGCTGGGATCTCCCCCGTTGAAGATGCGGGAATTCGCCGGATTTCAGGCGCAAAATCCCGCCTACACGACAGTCGGCGCGGCCGTCGGCGTGACCGTGCCTACCGGCGAATACCGCAGCGACCGCCTCATCAACCTGGGAGAAAACCGCTGGGTCATTCGCCCGGAACTCGGCGTGCTGCATCAGCACCACAACTGGCAATTCGAGGTCACCGGATCCGTGTTCCTGTTCGGCGACAATGACGAGTTCTGGCAAGGCACGGTCCGCAAACAGGATCCATTGTGGTTCGTTCAGGGCCATGCCATCTACACCTTCAGGCCGGGGCTGTGGGCCAGCGTGTCCGGCGGTTACGCGCAGGGCAGCCGCTCCGAAATCAGCGGCACCTTCAAGGCGGACGACAGCCGGATACGCTACTGGAAGTTCACCGTCGGTGTGCCGATCAATCGGCGCCAGGGCCTGAGTTTCGCATTCGCCACCGGGCGCACCAACACCTTGAACGATGCCGACCTGGATCGGTTCGCGGTGAACTGGAGCCTGATGTTTGGCGAGTGAGCGGATTCGGTCAGGGGTGCTGTCCGCGGCGGCCGGGGCTCGCTACAGGCTGATGGTGTCGAGATAATCGGAAGATCCCGACTTGCGGATGATCCGGGCCAGCACGATCATCGGGATACCGGTGGCCAGCAGCTCGATACCCACGAATACGCCGATCGCCCAGGCTCCGGCAATCGGCCACTGGTTCCACAACAGCGCGGCCAGCACCAGCGACAACACGCCGCTGAGCAGCAGCCACCACCAGTTGGCGAGTGACCGGAAACGTATCGCGGTGGAGATCTTCCAGAGGCCGTTCACGACGAAAAAGATCATCAGCAGCGCGGTCAGGAAACCGGAGCCCACTTCGGGGTTGAACCAGACGAGAATGCCGACACCGGCGACGATCGCGCCCAGCAAAATGGACACCGCCTTGTGAACGGCCGAAGCCGCGCGCAGCGCCTGGAGTATCTGCGCCACACCGGTGACAGCAAGCACCAGGGCCACGAGGCGCACCACCGCCCCGCCGGCGGCGGCGGGCGTCACCAACAGCAATGCCCCGAATACCGTCAGGGCGATCCCCGTCACCAACAGCGTGTTGCTCCCCGGCAGAGACTTCCTGGCCATGACCCCCTCCTCCCGTTTTGTGTCGGCCGGCCTGACTGCGCCCAAGCCGTCCTATCAGTATACTGCATGCTCTTTCATATGGCAGAAACCTGTTCCATCCCGATGAAAAAGCAACTGTTTTTTCTCGCTGCCACGTCGATATTGCTGGTGCTCCAGAGCGGCGAAGCCGCCGCTTGGGGGCCGCAGGCTCACACAGCCATCGGCCAGGCCACGATCGCGCAAGTGAGGGATCGCACGCGGTCCAGCCTGCACGCCATTCTCGGGGCGGAGTCGCAGGACGACCTGAACCGTGCCATTGCGTACGCCTGCTTCTGGCCGGACACGATTCGCGACGATTCGGCATGGTCCGGGAGCGCGCCGCTGCATTACGTCAATATTCCGCGCGGCTCCAGGCGCTACGACCGCCAGCGTGACTGTCCCGACGGCCTCTGCGTCACCGAGGGCATAAAGAAGTACGCGGCCGATCTGGCGTGGGACGAATCGTCGGATGTGGCGCCAGACCCGTCAGCGCACACCGGGCAGTGGCGTTCGTTTGCGTGGCTGTGCCATCTCGTTGCCGACCTGCACCAACCCCTGCATGCGGGATTTGCGGACGACCGCGGCGCCAACCTCGTCAACGTCGAATTCCATGGCGAACGCCTCAACCTGCACCGCTTCTGGGACAGTGCGCTGGCCGCCGAGCGCCTGAGTTCCGACCGCTCCCGGCTGCCCCCAAACGGCCCTGCGGATGGCTCCTGCCCTGCCGCGGCCTGGGCTCCCGATTTGGTGGTCTGCTGGACCAACGAGTCCCACGCCCTGGCATCTACCGTAGCCTACCCGCCCGGTCCGGTCATATCCGACGCCTTCGCCGACCAGAGCTGGTCGATCATCCGTGAGCAATGGTGGAAGGCGGCGGACCGGCTGGCCCTGATCCTCGACGCAGCCCTCGCCGACCAGGTCCGGGAGACCGGCACTGCGGACTGGCGTAAGCCCGGAGCTGCCTAGAGATCCCGGGCGACGCGGAAACCGATCCGCGCGTCGTGGCGGTCGGGTACAGCCGAAATCCGGAAAGCGGAACGCGACTGTTCGGGCGAACTGGCCCAGTAGCCGCCGCGGACGACGCGCAGTTTGCAGCCGGGGTTGATCCAGGCGGAGCCGTCCACGGGGGCGCGGAGGTAGGTGTCGTGCCAGCAATCCATCACCCATTCGGCCACGTTGCCGCCCATATCGTACAAACCGTACGGATTGGGCTCGAAGGAGCCGACCGGGGCCGGGCCCCAGTACCGATCGGTATAATCCTTGAAGTAGACGGACCATTGGCGCTGATTGCGCGACACGTCGCCCTGCCCTGTCAGGTTCTCCACAACCTCTCCCGGCGCGCCTTCGCCCCACCAGTAGCGGGTACGCTTGCCGCCACGCAGCGCGTATTCGAATTCGGCCTCGGTCGGCAATCGGAAAGGCTTGCCGGTCCCCCGGGCCAACCAGCGCGTGTAGGCAACCGCATCGTTCCAGGAGACATGGACGACCGGTTCGTCATCACTGG
>CALKKN010000007.1 GCA_937995275.1 uncultured Lysobacterales bacterium
AACGCCAGGTGCGCGTGATGTGCAGGATGTCGACCTTCTCGGTGATGTTGTCCGGAAGCGGCGCATAGGGCGCCGCCATCCGCACGATGTTGATGGCCGCCTGGTCGATTTCGTGAATTCCGGAACTGCGCATCACGTCGATGCTCTCGACCGCGCCGTTCCGGTCGATGCCGACGGTCAGCACCAGGTCGCCGTGCAGCTTTTTCCGGCGTAGCTCACTTGGATAATTGAGGTTGCCGACGCGCTCGACCTTGGCCACCCAGGCGCTCATGTAGCTGGCGAACTCGTACTCCCGGGTGTTGGCGGAGATGAACTGGCGCCGCGGCAGTCGCGACTGCCACTGGCGGTCTCGCCGGAATTCGGGCTGCAGGCTGGCCAGGTCCATGCTCTGGCTCATCAGGGCGGCGGCGTCGGGACGCTCGGCTTCCGGCTGCTCGACCTCGGTTTCGGGAAGTACCGCTTCCGAACGAGTCTCGACGGCGATAATCTCGCGCTGCTCCGCGGCCGGCGCGGGCTGTTGCTCCCGGCTGTGCCGCGGGTCCTCCGCCTCCGACCGCGCGGGCAGTTCGCTGACCATGGGTTCTGCCGGGCGCGACCGCTCTGTGGTCTCCCCGCCGCCCCGCTGCGTTGCCTGCGCAAGGTAATCGGCCTGATCCGGTTCATCCTCCGAGCGCCACTGGACCAGCACCACGTCCAGGGTTTCCGCCAGGCGCGGCAGGGGCTTCAGCGAAATTCCGAAGGTCACGCCGAACAGCACCGCCGCATGAACGGCGATCGCGAATACCAGGCAGACCATGAAGGGATCATGGGTCCAGCGAGTCCTGTGGTGCGCGCCCGCCATCACCCTCTCAGCACTCCCGGCCTTCGACCGCTCCGCCGCGCATCGTCTCCAGCGCATCGAACAACTGCCCGGCGATGTTAAGGCCGAACCCGGCGTCGAGCTCGCGGATGCAGGTCGGGCTTGTCACGTTGATCTCGGTCAGCCAGTCGCCGATGACGTCCAGTCCCGCGAACACGATTCCGCGCCGCTTCAGTTCCGGCGCCACCTGCTCGCAGATCCACCGGTCCCGCTCGCTCAGCGGCACGCCCTCGCCGGTGGCTCCCCGCGCGAGGTTGCCGCGGAAATCGCCGGCCCCGGGCACGCGCGCGAGCGCCCACGGGACAGGTTCGCCGTCAACCACAATTATGCGCTTGTCACCGGCCGAGATCTCGGGAATGAAGCGCTGCGCCATCACCAGATCGCGATCCTTGCCCGTGATCGTCTCCAGGATGACGTTCAGGTTCGGGTCATCGGGCCTGACCTGGAAGATCGACTCGCCGCCCATGCCCTCGAGGGGCTTGACGACCGACAGCCCGTGCTCGCGCACGAACGCCTTGATCTGCTCCGAACTGCGCGTTACCAGCGTGGGAACGCAGCACTGCGGGAACTGGGTGATGAAAAACTTTTCATTGGCGTCACGCAAAGCCTGCGGACGGTTGACCACGGTAACGCCCGCCTGTTCTGCGAGGTCGAGCATGTAGGTGCTGTAGACGTAGTCCATGTCGAACGGCGGATCTTTGCGCATCAGCAGGATATCCAGGCTGGCGAGTTCGCGCTCGTCGCCCGCGCCCAGCGTAAACCAGTCTTCGCGGCTGTCACGCACTTCGAGGGGCCGCATGCGGCCCAGCGCCACGCCGTCCCGGACGAAGAGATCGCCAGGCTCCATGTACCATACGGCGTGACCGCGCCGCTGCGCCTCGAGCAGCATCGCGAAGGTGGAGTCCTTGTAGGTCTTGATGCCCGCAATCGGGTCCATGACGACGCCGGTGCTGAAGCGGCCGCGCGATATTTCCCTGCTGTCTGTCATCGAGCCTTCCCGAAACCCGGGCGTTTCCCATTCACAATCGCCTATCTTAACTTTTTTTCATAAGCCGTTGTTACTGCTGGAATGGACAGGCAAAAGTGGAAGACTAGCAAATCCCGGGCTTTGGATTTCGGCTGGGGTCATTAGGGCCGAAAACGGTTTCGAGGCGCTGTCCAAGGTAGCGCGCCACTACCTCGATCTTAGGAGCCGAAGGCGACCCGCCGCCCCCGGTTGGGTGAGTCGAGCGAAGCGAGCGGCACCAGAGGGGGCGTGCGTAGATTGCATGCCGTCGAGCGCAGCCGGTTTTCGCCGAAGGCGAAAGAAGGGAAGCGAGACTCCTGTTTTTGTCGACATCATGATGCCGCGCCTGGACGGCTATCAGACCTGCGCCATCATCAAGAACAATGCGCAGTTCCGCTCAACGCCGGTCGTCATGCTGACCAGCAAGGACGGTCTGTTCGATCAGGCCAGGGGCCGGGTCGTAGGCTCCGACCTCTATCTGACGAAACCCTTCACCAAGGAGGAATTGCCGGCGGCGGTTGCGCAACACGCCTCGGGGTAGGCCGCCCGGGCCATCGAAGTTCCAGGAACAGGGAAAGTACGGGAACGGATGAACCACAGTACCAACAACGCGTTCGACAATCTGCTCGAATACGACCGGCGCGAGCGGGGACGGAAGCACATGAGCACGACGACCTTCAGACCAGCGACGCAGAAGTCCGGCCGCCTGTATGCGATGGTGGGTTTCCGGGTCATCCTGCTCGCCTTTGTGGCCGTAACCTTTTTCCTCCTGACACGTGACGGCCGCAATGAACAGGAGTGGATCCGGCTGGTCACCCACGCCACATTCGGCGCGCTGCCGATTACGCAGCTCGACGAATAGCAGGAGGGGCTTTAGCCCCGATGGTTTTAGGCACCCCGGCGAATTGATCGCGGCTGAAGCGCAGGCAATGAAGCAGGTGCGGTTTTCGGCATAGCCGAAAGAAGCACAGGTGGTGAAGTCAGTGCGGTTTTGCCGAAGGCAAAGAAGCGCTGACTGATCGCCGTTGTGCGTGCCTGTTGAATGCCGTCGCGCGTCGCTCCTACATTGCCTGCAGATTCGGCCCCGATTCAGCCGAGGTCGCCGGCCAGCGCCTGCAGCACGCCGACGGCCGCCGGCGCCGCCGTCTCGGTGCGAAGTATCCGTGGGCCCAGCCGGACCGCTGCCGCGCCGTGCCCTCGCAGCAGACCGATTTCGGCATCGCTGAACCCACCCTCCGGCCCCACGGCCAGCACGACAGGGTCAGCGATCCGGATGCGGCTCAACGGTGCCTCGGCAGCGGGATCCAGCACCAGCCAGAGGCCCTGCGGCCCTTCCCCGAGCCACTCCGGCAAACTCAGCGGCACGCTGACCTCGGGAATCCGCGCCCGCCCGCATTGCTGACAGGCCGACACGACCACGCCCCGCCAGTGATCCAGCCGCCTCTGCAGCCTGTCGCCCTGCAGCCGCACCTCGGCCCGTTCGCTGATCAGCGGCTGAAAAGCGGCGGCGCCCAGCTCGGTACACTTCTGCAGGGTCTGGTCCATCCGCTCGCCCCGGCTCAGCGCCTGCGCGACGGTGATTCGCAGGCGGGACTCGGGCACACCCGGTTGCCGGCCTGTGACCCGCAGCAGGACATCGCGGCGGCCGGTCCGCAGGACCTCGGCCTCATAGTCGTGGCCGTCGCCGTTGAACAGGGTGACAGATTGCCCGGGGACGACCCGCAGGACGCGGCACAGGTAATGCACCGCGCCGTTTTCCAGCACCACTTCGTGGCCCGGCTCGAGCGCCTGGGCGGTATGTAGGCGGTTCGTGCGCAAGGCGATTTTCCCCGGTTACGATCAGCAACTTTGTTATCATTCACTATCTTTCGCCGAGCTGCAAAATCGCGCTGCCATGATGCTGGAATCCTGTCTCGAGTCCGCCCGGGCGGCCGCCGCCGCGGCCGCGGAGGACATTCTCCGTTATTACCGCGGAGCGTTCGCCGTCGAGCTGAAAGCGGACCAGTCGCCCGTGACGATCGCCGACCGCCGGGCCGAGGAGATCATCCGGGACATACTGCTGGGTGCCTATCCCGACCACGGCTTCTTCGGCGAGGAAAGCGGCAAGCGACAGGCCGACGCGGACTACCTCTGGCTGGTCGACCCCATCGACGGCACCAAGAGTTTCGTCGGCGGATATGACATGTTCTCCACGCAAATTGCACTGATGCACCATGGCGAACTGGTACTCGGAGTCTCCTCCGCGCCGGCCGCCGGCGAGGTCGCTTGGGCCGTGCGCGGCGGCGGTGCATGCATCGACGGGACGGCCGTCCGCGTCAGCGGGAAGTCGGCACTGGCCGAGGCCGCCGTATCGACCGGCAACCTGCGCTCCCTGGCGCACTCGAAGCGGTGGGCGGGCCTGGGGCGTATTGTGGCGGCTGCCGACCGCATCCGCGGATATGGCGACTATTATCACTATCACCGGCTGGCGGCCGGCCAGATCGAAGCGGTCATTGAATCCGACGTAAACATCCTGGACATCGCCGCGCTGAGCGTCATCGTCCGGGAGGCCGGCGGCGTCTTCACCGACCTGCAGGGCGACCCCCCGGGGCTGGCGACGACATCGGTCCTGGCCGCGACGCCCGGCCTGCACGGCCAGCTTCTCGAGATGCTCAATGGCTGACAAGCGCCTGCCCAAGATTCACGCCCGCAGGGAGCGCGAGGCCGGCAAGATGCTGCGGGTCGAGCAGATCGACCTGGAATTCTCGAACGGCCAGCGGCGCACCTACCATCGCATGAAGCCGAGCGGGCTGGGGGCGGTGATCATTGTGCCGATGCTGGACGGCGAAACCGTCCTGCTGGCCCGCGAGTACGCCGCGGGCCTGCATCATTACGAGGTCGGTCTGCCCAAGGGCCGCCTCGAGCACGGCGAGTCGATCGTCGAAGCGGCCCAGCGCGAGATGAAGGAGGAAATCGGCTACGGTGCGCGGAGCCTGGTCGAACTCACGCGACTCAGCCTGGCGCCCGGCTACATGACGCACGTGACCCACATCGTACTGGCCCGCGATCTCTACCCGGAAAAGCTCGAAGGCGACGAACCCGAGGAGCTCGAGGTGCTGCCCTGGCCCATCGCCGACCTGCGCAGCCTGACGGCGCGCGAGGACTGCACCGAGGGCCGGACCATCGCCGCATTGTACATCGCACGCGACTACCTGCAGGCGGAGTCATCGGATGACTGAAGACCGCATTGCCCTGCTGGCCGAACGCGTCGGTGAAATTGCGGTGGCGGCCGGCCGGGCCATCCTCGAGGTGTATTACCGGGACGATTTCGAGGTGGTGCAGAAAGAGGACCAGTCGCCGCTGACGGAAGCCGATCTGGCCAGTCACCGGGTGATCCGGGATGCGCTGTCCGAACTGACGCCGGATATTCCGCTGCTGTCCGAGGAATCGGCCGACATCGCTTGGGAAATCCGCTCCGGCTGGCCGGAGTACTGGCTGGTCGATCCGCTGGACGGCACCCGTGAGTTCATCAACCGGCGGGACGAATTTACCGTCAACGTCGCCCTGGTTCGGAAGGGCGAACCGGCGCTGGGCGTTGTCCACGTCCCGGTCAGCGGCGTGACCTATACAGGTGCGGCCGGCGCCGGCGCCAGCCGTCGGACGGCGGGCGGTCTCCCGCAGCCGATCCACGTTCAGCGGCCCTGCGCCAGCCCGGTCCGCGTGGTCGGCAGCCGCTCGCATGCCAACCCGAAGCTGGAACAATTCCTGCAGCGGCTCGGTGAATACCGCCTGGTGAGCATGGGCAGTTCCCTGAAGTTCTGCCTGCTGGCTGAAGGGGGAGCGGACTTCTATCCCCGCCTGGGCCCGACGTCGGAGTGGGACACGGCCGCCGCACACGCGGTGGTCCTCGCGGCAGGCGGTCGCGTGGTCACGCTGGACGGTCGGCCGCTTCAGTACAATCGCAAGGCTTCGTACCTCAATCCGGAATTCCTGGCCATCGGTGATCCCGGGCGCGACTGGCTGGCGCTGTTCGAAGATTACTCTGAAGAGACGCCGAGGCCGAATCAGCCCGATCTGTCATAAATCCGTAACATTCCCTTGACGGCGATCGGCCATACGCGGTATAAACTGCACCAGTTCTGGGGTCTTGCCGAATAACGACAATAACGAATAGAGAAAAACAACGCAGAACATTCAAGGTATAAGCGGCTTCGGCCGCTTTTTTGTCGCATGCGGAAATTGCTTTCCAACACGGGATTCCTCGGAGCGCTGGCCGTTACGGTTGTTGTCGGCGCGATCCTGATTTTTCTGACCTGGCAGCTTGCCTCCACCCCGGTTCCCCCCTCCGTCGGGGATCTCCGGGACGACCTCGAATTTCTCTCCGGCGAACTGGCCACCATGAAGGAGCGGCTGGAACGACTGCGGGCACGCCAGGCCGTACTGGAACGCGAAGCGGACGTCCTACGCCAGGCCAATCGCCTGCTGCGCGAAGAGGAAACCGCCCGGCAGGCCGAGTTCGATGCGCTTCAGTCGGAGCTGGATTTCTACCGGCGCCTGGCCGGCACCGGCGGGGCCCAGACGGGCCTGGAAGTCTACCGCGCAGAATTGCTCGCCACCGGGTCGGATCGCGTGTTCCAGTTCGTGCTGACTCTGACGCAGAACATCCGCCGAGCGTCGATCATTTCCGGCCGGGCCCGCATCGACGTCGAAGGTACGCTGGACGACCGCCCCGTCACGCTGTACTGGGCGCAGTTGAGTGACGGCGCGACGGCGGAACCCGCGTTTCGTTTCAAGTACTTCCAACAGCTCGAGGGCTACCTGGCCTTGCCCGAGGGATTCATGCCCAACCGCCTGGTCGTCACGCTGGAAACCAAGGGCCAGCGCAGCCCGGTGCAGCGCAGCTACGGGTGGGCCACGCTGCTGCGCGAGTCCTCCGAGGAGCCAAAGGCGACCCGCCGCCTCCGGTTGGGTGAGTCGAGCGAAGCGAGCGGCACCAGAGGGGGCGTGCGCTGATTGCATGCCGTCGAGCGCAGCCGGTTTTCGCCGCAGGCGAAAGAAGGGAAGCGAGACTCCTTTATGAACGGATCGATTGATTCCGGAACCGATCAGCGCCATATTAGCGGGCATGGACATTTCAGCCACACTCACACCGCCGTCGAATGGAAGCATGCCGGGCATCGTGTTTACCGATGCGGCCGCCCGCAAGGTACAGCAGCTCATTCTCGAAGAGCGCAACCCAGAGCTGAAGCTGCGCGTCTATATCAGCGGCGGCGGCTGTTCGGGCTTCCAGTACGGTTTCTCGTTCGACGAGGAGCAGGCTGAAGACGACATCGCGATCGAAAACGACGGCGTAACCCTGCTGGTCGATCCACTGAGCTTCCAGTACCTGATGGGCGCGGAGGTCGACTACATGGAAAATCTGCACGGCGCGCAGTTTGTCATCCGCAATCCGAATGCGTCGACGACCTGCGGCTGCGGATCATCGTTCTCGATCTGAGGGATGTCCCGGCCCGATCTCAGCATCGACCGGATCACTCGTTCCCACGACAACCTCTTCACCTCCGTCCGCCTCGACCGTCTGGCCGAGCGCAGGGAAGATCCGGACTGGCTCAGGACTGCACTGCATTCAGAGTCCGCCCGGCTGGTGCCGCTGTGGCGTAACCGGAGCCTGGTGACAGGCAGCGGGGAGCGACAGCGGGCCGTGTACCTGTCGCCCGCAGAGATCGGGTTGGACAGTCTGTCGCAGCCCCCGACCCTGCTCGGGACCGACGGCAAACGGTGCTTCTTCGTCGTATCGATCAGCGACCGGCAACGCGAGCAGGTGCTGGCGGCGCACCCCGAAGCGCAGTTCCTCGACCTGCGGCTCGCCTCGATCGACATGGATGCCAAGCATGCCGGCGTGCTTGCCTATGCCAAGGCGCTGCATTACTGGCAGTACCGGCATGCGTTTTGCGGGGTTTGCGGCAGTCCCAACCGCCTGCAGTCGGCCGGGCACCGGCTGATCTGCAGCAACGAGGAATGCGGACGCCAGTCCTTTCCCAGGATCGACCCGGCCATTATCGTTCTGGTCACCCAGGGCGACGCCTGCCTGCTGGGCCACAACGGCAGTTGGCCGCCGCGCCGGTTCTCAACGCTGGCGGGGTTTGTCGAGCCCGGCGAGAGCCTTGAGGATGCGGTCGTTCGGGAGGTATTCGAGGAAGCCGGTGTCCGTCTGTGCGACATCCGCTACGTGTCCTCGCAACCCTGGCCTTTTCCTGCCTCCGCGATGTGCGGTTTCTACGCGGAAGCCGCGAGCCGCGACCACCGTGCTTCAACGGAGATGACCGAGGTTCGCTGGTTCACCGCCGCTGAACTGGAAGCGGCGATCAGGGCGGACGAGCTTCGTCTGCCGCCGCCCGTCTCCATCGCCTTTCGCCTGATTGCCGACTGGTACCTGCAATGCTGTGGGGGAGATCTCGAAACGTTGGTCCGAAGCGGCGGCAGCTGGCGGCCGCGGGAACAGGCCCGGCGCCAATCCTGAACGCTTCGGTAGCGTCTCTGCTAAAATCGAACCAGGGCTCGCTCCCGTCAGGCAGGCAGCAGGAGGACCGAACCGGTCATGACCATCATCGCCATTCTCTTGGCCTTCGCGCTGTGCCATTTCATCCGCGAACTGGGCCGCATCCGCAAAAACCAGTGGCTGACCACCTGGGTCGGCTTCGCCAACGATGCCTTCGGCCGCCTGCCGGGGTGGAACGACGTCGTGGGCTTCCTCGTGATCATCGCGGTGCCGCTGGTCGTGCTGCTCCTGTTCAACGGGTTGCTGCACTCCCTGTTCGGGACCACGGGTTCGTTTCTGCTGGCGCTGGCCGTGCTGATTTACAGCTTCGGACCCCGCGACCTGGACACCGATGTGGCCGAGATTATCGCGAGCGAAGACGAAGACCGCCGCGACCAGGCTCTGGCGGACTTGCTGGAAGGGCCGGTGCCGCCGGACGAGGACGCCTGCAAGGCCGCAACCGTCGAGGCGGTGTTTCAGCAAGCCCTGCGCCGCTGGTTCGGCGTCATTTTCTGGTTCGCCGTGCTCGGCATCGTGGGCGCGCTGCTGTATCGCATGGTGGACTGGCTGGACAGTGAAGAACCCAAGGTGACACCCGAACAACGAGGTCGATTCGTGCGCCTGCAGCAGATCATGGACTGGCCACCGGCCCAGCTGATGACCCTGTCGCTGGCCATCGCCACGGATTTCGACTCCGTCTTCAAGGCCTGGAAACGTTATCACGACGAGCAGGGGCATGGGCTGTTCGACGGGGACAACGGTTTCCTGATGGCCAGTGCGCGCGGCGTGGTGATGGCCGGACACGCGGCGCGGGACGGCTATGCGGACCAGCTCCAGGGTCCGATGGTCAGCCTGCAACTGGCGATGGACCTGACGTGGAGAATGCTGGGCGTCTGGCTGACCGTGCTGGCGCTGCTGCTGCTGGTCGGCGTCATCGTCTGAGCTTGCTCCGGTTCCCCTGCCTTCTCGCCCTTTTGCTGAGCGTCCAGGCGCTGCCCGCCGGCGCGGCCGACATCCGCTTGACACAGGCCGACGGCAGCCCGTTGTGGCTGACCGCGCCGGCACAGCGAATCGTCACGCTGGCACCGCACCTGGCCGAAGGCGTGTTCGCCGCCGGGGCCGGCCCGCGCCTGCTGGCCACGGTGGAGTACACCGAGTACCCGCGAGCCGCCGCCAGCCTGCCGCGCATCGGCGACGCGTTCCGGCTCGATGTCGAACGTATCGTCGCGCTGCGGCCCGACCTGGTCATGGCCTGGGATTCCGGCAATCCACGGCAGGCCGTCGCCCAGTTGCGCGACCTCGGTCTGGCGGTGTGGTCCGTCGAAATCCGGGCACCCGCCGCGATACCTGACTTTATCGACGCCGTCGGGCGCGCCACCGGGCTCGCAGACCAGGCGGCGCCGGTGGCGCGGGACCTGCGCCACCGCCTCGGTGAACTTGCCGAGCGCTACGACGGTGCGGGCCCGGTGCGCTACTTCTACCAGGTCGACGTCAAGCCGCTGTTTACGATCAACGGTGAACACCTGATCAGCCGCAGCCTGGCCCTGTGCGGCGGCGTGAACGTGTTCGACGCCGAGCCCGGCCTCGCCTTCCAGGCGTCCCGCGAATCGGTGATCATCGCGGACCCCGAGGCCCTGATCGCGCCCTGGCTGGAGGGCACGGCCGATCCACTCGAAGCCTGGCGCGGCTGGCCGGGCATGCGGGCGGTCCGGAACGATGCCCTGTTCCTGTTGCCGGCGGATGAAATCAGCCGCGCCACGCCGCGGTTCTTGGACTCCCTCGAACTGGCCTGTAAGCTGTTGCACGGTTTACGCGGACGGGATTCGAATGGATAGCACCCTGATCACCTCGCCGGCCGGCGTCATGGCCGTGCTCGTCGCCGTTGTCAGCTTCTGGTTCTGGCTGGAGAAGAAAAGCGGGTGGAAGATATTCGATTACCTGCCGCCGCTGATCTTTATCTACGCAACGCCGGTGCTCCTTTCCAACACCGGGCTGATCCCCTTCGAGAATGCCGCCTATGATTTCCTGCGCCACTACGGCTTGCCGATTTTCATCTGCCTGATGCTCATCAAGGTCGACGTGCTGGGCGCGGTACGCATCATGGGCAAGGGCGTGTTCGTCATGCTGCTCGGCAGCGTGGGGGTGGTGCTCGGCGGGTTCCTCGCCTACGCGCTGGGCCAGTGGATCACGACGCCGGTCGGCTTCCCGCTGCATTTCCCCTTGCCGGAGGACAGTTGGAAGGCGTTCGGCACGCTGTCCGGCAGTTGGATCGGCGGCACGGGCAACATGACGGCGGCGCACGCCGCGCTGGACGGCAGTGCGGAACACCTGACCATGGCGGCGGCCGCCGACCAGATGGTCTACCTGATCTGGCTGCCCCTGCTGCTGGGCTCGCGGGCTTTCGCGGAGAAATTCAACCGGTGGATGCGGGTACCGGCCGACCGGCTGACGATGATGGACGAGGCCGCCGCCAATCACCACGTGAAGGAAAGCGCGCCGACGATGATCCAGCTGCTGTACCTGGCGTTGGTCGCCCTTGGCTTTACCTGGATTTCACTGGAGTTCTCCGAGATGTTGCCCCCGGTCATGATCGGTGGCGCCACCGTCATCAGCGCCAGCACCTGGCTGATCCTGCTGGTCACCACGCTGGCGCTGGCGGCATCCGCGACGCCGGTCAGGAAACTGCCGGGGGCGCATCCGATTGCGATGGCCATCATCTACGTCTACGTCGCGCGAATCGGGGCGACGATGGACCTCAGCAACGCCAGCCTGGAAACCATGGGCGCATTCATCCTGCTGGCCTACGTCTGGATCGCCATCCACGGCCTGTTCATCCTGGTGGGTGCCTGGCTGTTCCGGGTGGACGTCCATACGCTGGCCATCGCCTCGGCCGCGAACATCGGCGGCGCCGCCTCGGCACCGATCGTCGCCGCCCATCATCGCGAATCGCTGGTCCCGGCAGCTATCCTGATGGCCATGATCGGCTACGCGCTGGGCAACTACCTGCCATCCTGACCGGGCGCCTGGGGCAGTTGCTGGCCCTTTGAGCACGGCGGAAATCGCGCGCCGGATGCCTGCGGCCCCGGACTCGGCGGCGCGGATGTTGAGCTTTCGAGTGCATCGACTACACTGTTCGGAAACCAGGCAACGCAGGCGAAGACCATGACCAAACTCGTGCTTGGCGTGCTCCTTTGGAGCGTCACCCACCTGGCGCCCGGCGTACTTCCGGGCTTCAAGAGCAAGGCGGTCGCCCGCCTCGGGGAGAACGGCTACAAGGGCATTTTCACGCTGCTGATGGTGGTGGCGATCTACCTGATGATATCCGGCTGGAAGGCCGCCGTGCCGGAGATTGTTTACCTGCCGCCCGCCTGGGGGCGACACGTGACCGCACTGCTCGTGCTGGTGGCATTCATCCTCTTTTTCGCGCCCTACCCGCCCAACAACATCAAGCGCCTGCTGCGCCACCCCCAGCTGGCCGGCGTGGCGCTCTGGGGCATCGGGCACCTGTTGGCCAATGGCGAGTCGCGATCCATCGCCCTGTTCGGTGGAATGGCGCTCTGGGCCATCGCCGAGGTGTTGTTCATCAACCGCCGTGACGGTGCCTGGGACAGGCCGGTGCCGGTCCCGGCCAGGAACGACGCACTGCTGATTGCAGGCGGCATTGTCGCCTATGCCGTGGTGGCGGCGTCCCACCAATGGCTGTTCGGCTTCTACCCCTTCTTCTGATTCCGGAGAACTTCAATGATTGGATATGTCACGCTCGGCACCAACGACCTCGAACGCGCCGTGGCCTTCTACGACGAACTCCTGGCTCTGCTCGGAGCCGGACGCTTCCTGGAAGATCCGGGCACCTTCGTGGCCTGGGCGGTCGCGCCCGACAAGCCCGCGATCTCGGTGACCAGGCCCTGGGACGGCAACCCGGCAACCGTCGGCAACGGCGTGATGGTCGCACTGGTGGTGGATTCCAGGGACAAGGTCGACCAGCTTTACGCCAAGGCGATTGAGCTGGGCGGGCAGGACGAGGGTCCACCCGGGGTGCGGATGGAAGGCTTTTATGCCGCCTATTTCCGCGACCTCGACGGGAACAAGCTCAATGCGTTCTGCACGGGCGAGGCGTAGGAGCGGCTTCAGCCGCGATGGGCGCTACCGGCAACGCTCTGTAGGAGCGGCTTCAGCCGCGATGGACGCTACCGGCAACGCGCTGTAGGAGCGGCTTCAGCCGCGATTGCATTAACGAGCGCTCACTCAATCGCGGCTAAAGCCGCTCCTACAGTTGCAGAAAACGGCTGAAAAAGCCGCCGTTGACGGTCCACATCACGCCGTTCAGGACCCACAGGAACGCGGCCCAGCCGACGAAGGGGATCATCAGGTACCCGGCCTGCCGGGACAGCGGCTGGAATGCGCGCAGGCACAGGATGGCAATCCCCAGCGTGATCCCCAGTTCCAGCCACGCCCAGCCGACCCGGTGCAGGCCGAAAAACAGCCCGGACCAGGCCACGTTCAGCACCAGCAGCATGGCCCACCAGGCCAGGGCGCCGAGCCGGTTGTAATGTCCGCTCAGCCAGACCAGCCAGGCGGCCAGCGCCATGAAAATGTAGACCAGCGCCCAGACGACGGCCGTCAGCCAGGGCGGAGGCGTCCACGCGGGTTTATTGAGGATCTGGTAATACCACTCGCCCGCTTCGAAACCGCCCGCCAGCCATGAGGCGGCGACCACCAGTAACAGCAAAACAGCGAGAGAACCGTAGCGCGCGAGCATGGATTACCTCCGATTATGTCTCCCTGGCTCCGGGCATCAGAACGTGGCCAGCGCCCGTTCCAGATGGTCCAGCAGCAGTTGCGCCTGGTCCCGGGTGAAAACCAGGGGCGGCCGAATTTTGATCACGTTGTCGAACGGCCCCGTCGTACCTAACAGAACCCCGTTTTCGCGAAGAAGTTCCCGGATGCGCCCGGCCTCGCTATCGGCCGGTTCGCGGGTGCCCCGGTCGCGCACCAGTTCGAGGCCATGGAACAGGCCCTTGCCGCGCACATCGCCGATCAGTTGATGCCGCTCCGCCAGGCCCAGCAGGCCGGCGCGCAGATAGGCACCGGTTTCCAGGACGTTACGCTGGATTTCCTGCTGCTGGATCACGTCCAGAACGGCCAGCCCGACGGCGGCCGACACGGGGTTGCCGCCGAAGGTGTTGAAATAATCGAAGCGCGCGGCGAAGCGTTCCGCGATGTCGGGCGTCGTCACCACGGCGGCGAGCGGATGCCCGTCGCCGAGCGGCTTGCCCAGGGTCACGATGTCCGGAACCACCGCCGAATCCTGAAAGCCCCAGAAGTGATCGCCGAGCCGGCACAGCCCCGACTGGACCTCGTCCGCGACGGCCAGCCCACCCGCGGCCCGTATCCGCCGGTACACCTGCTGCAGGTATTCGGGGCGGGGCGTCAGAACGCCGTCGGAACTGAAGATCGAGTCGCAGATGAACATCGCCGGTCGGTGGCCCCGCCGGGCCAGCGCCGCGATGGCGTCATCGACCTGACCGGCGAAGCGCTGCATCGCGGCGTTGTCATCGTCGGCAAAGCTGCCGCGATAGGTGCAGGGCGCCTCCACGGTTTCGACGCAGTCCGGCCGTTCGCCCTCCGGACACTCCTCGGTGGACATCCCGAACACCGTCGCCGAATTGCCGTGGTAGGCGTTTTGCGTGACGATGATGCCGCTGTTGCCGGTGGCCGCGCGGGCGATCCTGACCGCCAGGTCGTTGGCTTCGGTGCCGGTGCAGACGAACATGCAAACCTCGAGGCCGTCGGGCAGCGTACCGGTCAGCCGCTCCGCGTAGCGCACCACGGTCTCGTGCAGGTAGCGGGTGTGCGTATTGAGGGTGGCGGCCTGCCGGCACAGCGCCTCCACCACGTGCGGGTGGCAATGCCCCACGGACGCCACGTTGTTGTAGCAGTCGAGGTAGCGGCGCCCCTCGGCATCGAACAGCCAGGCGCCCTCGCCACGCACCAGGTGCACGGGCCGCTCGTAAAACAGCCGGTAGGACGGGCTCAGCGACCGCCGGCGCCGCCGGAGCAGCTCTTCGTCACTCACCATCGTCAATGTCCGCAGCCAACGCTGACATGCTAACCTTCCCTTCCGCCAACGCGGGCCCCAATCATATAGCCTTCGAATGACAGAAATACACAATATCCTGTTCGACCTCGACGGCACCCTGGTCGACAGCAGCGGAGCGATCCGCGCGTCACTGAACCATGCGCTGGAGTGCCTCGGCAGCGAGTGGCCGCCCGACATGGCGGTCGAATCGGTGATCGGCATGGCGCTGGTGGACATCCTGCGCGAGCGATTCGACATCACC
>CALKKN010000008.1 GCA_937995275.1 uncultured Lysobacterales bacterium
GAGTCCCTTCCGACCGCCGCCCTGGAGAGTCTTTCCGGACAGGCCAAGACCGTGGTCTGCGTCGGGCCGGCAGAAGCGCCGGTCGGGCTGATCGCAACGGCGTCCGCATCGGCAATGCCAGGCTGCGGGCAAGTTACGGCCTGCGGCTGCTGGCGCTCGACCGTTACGAGGAATCACAGGCCCGCAAGTCGCCCGGTCTGGACGAGGTTCGCCTGCGGTCCGGAGACGTCCTGCTGGTCCAGTCGACGCCGGAAAACCTGCGCCAACTGAAGGAGACCGCCGATTTCCTGGTGCTCGACGGGAGCATCCAGTTGCCCAGTACCCGCAAGGCTCCGCTGGCGCTCGCGATCTTGCTGGGCGTGGTCGCGCTGGCCGCGCTGGACATCATGCCCATCGAGATCAGCGCCGTGCTGGGCATGGCCTCGCTGATCCTGACCGGCTGCCTGAACTGGAAGGACGCGATGAACGCGCTGAGCACCCAGGTCATCCTGATTATCGTGGCCTCACTCGCAATGGGCGCCGCACTGATGAAAACGGGCGGGGCCGACTACCTGGCCAGGCTGTTTGTCTACATTACGTTCGGCGCCCCGCCCGCGATGGCCCTGGGCGGGCTGATGCTGATGATGGGCATCCTGACGAACATCGTGTCCAACAACGCCGCGGCCGTCATCGGCACGCCCATCGCGATCGGTATCGCCCAGCGCCTGGGCCTCCCGCTCGAACCCTTCGTGCTGGCGGTTCTGTTCGGCGCCAACCTCAGCTTTGCGACGCCGATGGCCTACCAGACCAATATCCTGCTGATGAACGCCGGGGGCTACAAGTTCGGTGATTTTGTCCGCGTGGGGCTGCCCCTCTCCATCGGATTGTGGCTGATTCTGACCACGGTGCTGGTGTGGGCGTACGGGTTGTGATCCCGGGAAAAATCCCAACGGCGCAGGTCCGGCTTGCCCGAAGCGCTGCCGTAGGTTAGCGTTGCGCGGGAGTGAACGAAGAAGGCACCGGATTCCCATGATCGCGGCTAAAGCCGCTCCTACAGTTGGCAGCGAATCATCGAAACATTGTAGGAGCGGCTTCAGCCGCGATTTGTTGGCCTGACAGCCTGCAACGAGGAATAAAAATAAGAGCATGACTTCAGCTTCAACCAGCACCGGCGCCATCCGCCACGGACCCTATCCGGAGCTGACCTGGGCTTCCATCCTGGTCGGTTATTTCCTGGGTGTCATCATCGCCATAAGCATTGGCTACGCCGCGCTCATCCTGGGATTCTCCATCGAGGGTTCGGAACTGGCTGCCATTCTCGGCTTCGGCATCCTGCGGGGCATCCTGCGCCGCAACAGCATCATCGAGAACAACATCGCGCAGACGGTCGCCAGCGCGGTCAACGGCGCGTCCAGCGGCATGATGTTCTCGGTGCCGGCCATTTTCATCCTGGGCTACGGGTCCGATTTCAACCCGGTCCTGCTGACCTTCGGCGCCATTGCCGGCGCTTTTCTCGGGATCGGGTTCATCATTCCGCTGCGCAAGCAGATGATCGATTACGAGCGGCTCACCTACCCCGGCGGCGTGGCCGTGGCGACCATCCTGAAGTCGCCCGGCGCCGGTATTCACAAGGCCATGCTGCTGATCGGGGGCGCGCTGCTGAGCGGCGGGCTGCACGCGGTGAGCCAGTCGACGGGGGCCGACAACTGGGATCTCGGCACTGTGCTGGGCATGCCCGGCTACATGAACGGGATCTGGTACCTGTCGCTGCTGACCATCGGGGTGGGCTACATTGCCGGCAAGGGCGGCGTCGCCTTCATCATCGGCGGGTATGTGTGTTACTGGATCATCGCGCCGCTGCTTTCCGGCCTGAACCTGTTTCCCGTGGACCCCGCCAGCGGTGCCGTGACGGCGGAGCCGAACGCACTGCGGCTGCTGCTGTTCCGGCCGGTCGGAATCGGCATGCTGATCGGCGGCGCGGTGGCCGGCGTGGCGATGGCCTTCCCGATGATCGTCAGCGCCATCCGGAGCATGCAGAGCGCAGCGCGCTCCGAAGCAGCCATAAGCCGCGACGAGATGCCGATCAAGCTGCTGTACACCGCGATTGTCGGCGCCGCGGTGCTGCTGGCGGTCATGGCCGTGCTGTCGACCGAGAAAATGGGCCTCGGCCGTGGACTCGTAATGGCCCTGATCGGCACGCTGTGGGTGTGGATCGCGGGCGTAATCCTGTCGGAGGCGATCGGCCGGACCAACTGGTCGCCGCTGTCCGGCATGACCCTGATCGCCGTGACGATCCTGATCTTCGTCTCCAGTGGGCTCGGTGACACGAAGGCGGCCATCGTGTCGGCCATCATGGTGGGTGCGGCGGCCTGCGTTGCGATGTCGCAGGCCACGGACCTGATGCTGGACCTCAAGACCGGCTATCTCGTCGGCGCCACGCCCCGCCAGCAGCAACTCGGGCAGTTCATCGGCGCGTGGCTCGGCCCGGTGGTGGTCATCGGCCTGATCTTCGTGCTCCACGAAGCCTACGTACTGGGCAGCGACAAGCTGCCGGCGCCGCAGGGGCAGGTACTGGCGAGCATGGTGAACGGCATCATGGGTGGTGACGTTCCCGTGCAGAAGTATCTGGCGGGCGCCGGCCTGGGGGCGCTGTTGAGTTTGTTCCAGCCGGGCCTCGGCATCACGGTCGGGCTGGGCTTCTACCTGCCGTTCAACATCGTTCTGACCTACAGCATCGGTACCTTGCTGCGTGTCGCCAGCGACTCCTGGCTGGGACGCGGATATGGGGAGAACACCGGCATTCCGATCGCGGCGGGCTTCATCGTGGGCGAGGCCCTGGTCGGCGTCGGGTTCGCCATCGCCAAGATCTGGGAGGCCGCATCGATATGAAGACCGTTGCGCTGTTGATGGTAATCGTGGCGTTCCTGGCCGGCGCCTTTCTCGCCTCGCTCGATCCCCGGAGCATCAACTGGCTCATCATGGTGCCCGTGCTGGTGTTCGGCGTTGTGGGCCTGTGGCTTCATCGCAAAGCCCGGCACGCTGAAGTCCGTGCCGGCACCCGCCTGGAGGGCAACATCCAGACCCTGGGCGAGAGCCTCGACAACATATCCCGCAATCTGGAGGCCGTTTGCGCGCGCGGCGACGACCTGCCGGTGTACGAGGCCCGCTTCGAAATCGACCGTTTGTTCCGCAAGGACCTCGACAATTTCGCCAACGCTCGCGAGAGCATGATCCACGTGTTCGGCATGCAGAACTACGCCGACGTCATGAGCAACTTCGCGGCCGGCGAACGCTACATCAACCGGGTGTGGTCAGCGTCCACGGATGGCTATGTCGACGAGGTGCGAATGTACCTGGAGCGGGCCCGCAATCAATTCCGCGAAGCGCGCGAACACTTCCACGAGCTCGCTGCAGCCCACCGCTAGGCTGCAGCTTCAGCCGGTCTGCTGACCCCTCCGGTCCACCGGCGGTTGACCGAATCTCCGGCGCGACCACTCGACCCTGCATTCGGGCTCCTCGTCCGGCGAACCGAGGGCGTCGACAACGTCGAGCCGGCTGCGCAGTCCGCACCGGTTGGCCAGCTGGATGTTCAGGCCCGGCCTCGCGTTGAGTTCCAGGATCAGTGGGCCGAGGTCCCGGTCCAGGACGATGTCCACCCCCAGGTAGCCGAGTTCTACGGCCTCGTAGCACTGCGCCGCCATCGACACGATGCGGCTCCAGTGCGGCACCTGGAACCCGGCGATGGGATGGCCGGTGTCGGGATGGGTGGACACCAGGTGGTTGCCCGAAACGCCGCCGAACGTGACGCCGCTGCCGAGATCGATACCGGCGCCGATCGCACCCTGGTGCAGGTTCGCCTTGCCGTGGGACATGCGCGTCGGCAGGCGGGTCATCGCCATCACGGGGTAACCGCGATAGACGATGAGCCGTATGTCGGGTACACCGTGGTAAGTGAGCCCCGCGAACAGCGGGTCGAAATGCACGAGCGATTCGATCATCGCCACGTCCGGCTGGCCACCGAGTGAATAGAGCCCCCCGATGACGTTGGTCAAATGATGCGCCAGGTCGTCCGGCAGGACCAGCTTGCCGTCGGAATCGACGAAATAGTCCGCCTTGCGGTCGGCGATGACCAGGATGCCACTGCCGCCGCTGCCATGTGCCGGCTTGATCACGAATTCCGTATGGTCGCCGAGCAGTTCGCCAAGGTGCGACGACTGGCTGTTGAACTCGACCAGCGCGATCAGTGCGGGCACCGCGAGGCCCCGCTGCTGCAGCCGCTGCTTGCACAGGACCTTGTCATCCACCAGGGGATAGAACCGCCGCGGGTTGTACTTGAGGGTGTATTCGCTGTTCCGGCAATTCAGGCCGAGCACCCCCGCGCGCCGCATTGCCGACAGGTTGCCGAACATCACTGCGGCTCCGCGGGCTTGGCCAGCCGCCGGAAGCGGGCAAGCTCGGACAGGCGGAAACCGGTGTAGCGGCCCAGCGCGACGATCAGGCCCAGCACGATCAGGTCGACTTCCGGGAACACGGTTATCCAGTAACTCAGCACGTCTATCGACATGATCAGGTACGCCAGCGCGGCGATGGCCAGGCTGCCGATACCCTCGCGGATGGCGTCGCCGGCTCCGCGCTCCTCCCAGACGATCGACATGCGTTCGATGACCATCGAAATGATGACCATCGGAAACAGCGATACCGACAGCCCGGTTTCGGCGCCGATCTGATCGCTGATGATGCTGATCGCGGTCATCAGCAGCACGACGATGGTGACCACGGCGGCCAGCCGGGGCACCAGCAACAGGCGCAGGCGCTCCATGTAGAACCGGAATACCAATCCCAGCGAAACGATCAGAACGAACAGCAATATGCCCTTGAGCAGCTCGGTTTCCCGAAACGCCAATGCGATCAGCACGGGGGCGAACGTGCCGAACGAACTCAGCCCGATAAAATTCCGCAGGATGACGATGGCCAGGATGCCGAACGGGACCAGCAGGAGGACCTCGTAGACCGATTGGGTCTGGACCGGCAACCCGAGCAGCGTGATTCTGCCGGCCAGCGAGTCTTTCAGCTCGGCACGCTGCGTTGCCAGGTCGACTGAACTCACGACCCGCCGCTTGACCGAAATCTGCAGGTCGGCCAGATGGGCGCCGGTGATCGTTGCCAGTTCCTCTTCGCCGCGGTACCAGATCATGAAGTTCGCAGGTCGGCCGCGGTGCCCGTCCTGTGGATCGAACAGCAGCCAGTCATCGCCGTTGTACACGGCCAGCAGCGTTTTCAGCACCGCCCTCTGAACGTCCCTCTGCAGCGTGATGCCGTGAACGAGCATGGTCGGAATGCGTGCCCCTGCCAGCAATGTCTGCGCCAACCGGGCGCGTTCCAGCGGCGTGTCTGCGTCGGCCAGGAACAGGCGGACGTTTTCGTCGGGACTGGCGCTGCCCAGGCGATCGAGGACTTCAGCTGCGAACGATTCGATATCAGCCGATTCCGCCCGCACTTCGGCTACCAGGTCGTTCAGGGCACCGGCCCAGGGCTCTTCCAGCACCGGCGGCGCCGGGAAATCCGGCGCGTGGTCGATACGCCGCTCGCGGGTATCCGGGATGACCGTGGCCCTGTAGTACAGCGTCTTCGGGTCGTACAGCCTGCGGATCGCCCAGTGCGCCTCGCGACGGAACAACTCCTCGTCGAGCGTCAGCCCAAAGCCGCGGGAAATGAAATTTTCGGCGCTGACGATAAAGCCGCTGGATCGCGCCGGCAGCAGCAGACTGGCCCGGACGGGGCCTTCGAGCGGTTCGATTTCCAGTCGCGTCTGGACGACCCACTGTTCGCTGCGCTCGTCCGGTAAAAGCGGGAAACCCAGCCTGACAACCTTATAGGCCATCAGCAGCCCGCCCAGCATCAGGAGCGTAAGCGACAGCACGATCCATTGACGGCTGCGCGTCACCCAGAGGGTTCCATTGTGCTGACCGGCGCCCGGCCCGTGCGGGCGAAACGGGGGGTCTTGGTGCAGAGGCTCATGGCGATTACCTTACATCGCGAGACTACGGCCGGCTGCGGATTATACCGCCACCGGGTCCCTGTCGACTGCTGTTTTACTCCTGTCGGCAGACACGTTCGTTAAATTTATGTTATTTAGGCTGATTCTGCCCGATCTGCCCGGCACAAATAATTGACGAGCGCGTTACGCAGGTTATACAGTTCCGGGTTCGGGATGTTTGTACAGACACTTCATCCGTTATCCCTTGTCAAAACCGAGACCGAGCATGTTTATCAACCGAATGACGAAAAGACTCTTGATGAGCACAACCCTGACCGCAGGGGTCGTGGCGCTGGCTTCAGCCTCCGCTCTGGCCCAGGTCAACATTGACCAGGTCACCGAGGAAGGCGTGAAACGCGCTGACGCCGGCGCCGCTGAGCAGCAGCGCATAGAACAGATCGCCACCCAGACCGATGAATTGTTGGCCGAGTTCAACACGCTCGCCAAAGTGGTTGACGGTTTGAAGACCTACAACAGTCTCCTGCAGAGGCAGGTCGACAATCAGGAGGCCGAAAAAGCCGCCCTCTCCGAATCCATCGGCAATGTCGCGCTGATCGAACGCCAGATCATTCCGATGATGACGCGGATGCTGGATGCGTTGGAGGAGTTCATCCGCCTCGACACGCCCTTCCTGATGAAGGAGCGCACCGATCGCCTCGCGCGCCTGAGACAGATGATGGAACGGTCCGACGTGACCTCGGCCGAGAAATTCCGTCGCGTGATCGAAGCGTACCAGATCGAGAACGACTACGGCCGCACCATCGAAGCCTACAAGGGAACGGTTGACATCAACGGCACGCCCCAGGAAGTCGACTTCCTGAGGATTGGACGCGTATCGCTGGCGTACCAGTCCGTAGGCGGCCAGTACACGGGGGCGTGGGATCTCGAGGAAGGCAGGTTCATTGAAGTGCCGCCCGCACAATTCAAGACCCAGATCGCTCAGGGCCTCCGGGTCGCCCGCAAGCAGGTCGCGCCTGATCTGCTGGTGGTTCCTGTCACCGCGCCTTCGGAGGAATGATCATGACCAAGACAATATTCAAAGCGGCGGTGATCGTCGGTCTGGCTTTCGGCCTGGGCGCCAACGCCTTCGCTGCGCAGCCCGTTTCCCTGGATGAATTGCTCGAGCAGGTCAAACAGGGCCGCGTCAGGGACGCCGAAGAGAACCAGCAGCGGATTGCGGAATTCCAGCGCGACCGCTCCCGCCAGCAGCAGCTGGTGCAGCAAATGGAAGCGGAACAAGCCCGCCAGGAGCAGTTGTCGGAGCAGTTGGAGAACACCTTCGAGCTGAACGACGCCGAGATTATCGACCTCGAGCGCGCCCTGCAGGAGCGTCTCGGTGAACTGAAAGAACTGTTCGGTGTTCTGCAGCAGGCCGCCGGTGACGCCCGCGGCAATTTCGACACCTCGGTGACACAGATCCAGTTCCCGGGCCGCGGCGAGTGGCTGACCGAGTTCGCCCAGAAGATGGGTTCGACCACGCGCATGCCGACACTCGAGGAAATCGAGCGGATCTGGTTCGAACTGCAGCGTGAAATGACCGAGTCGGCCAAGGTCTCTCGCTTCACCACTTCGGTCGTGAACGCCAGCGGCGAGGAAGAGCAGCGTGAAGTCGTGCGTGTGGGCCTGTTCAACGTCGTATCCGACGGCAAATATCTCGAATACGTACCGGAAACCGGGCGCCTGGTCGAACTGCAGCGTCAGCCGCAGAGCCGCTACACCAGCCGCGCCGCCGATCTGCAGACTGCCCAGGCGGGCATGAGCGGTTTCGGGGTCGATCCGACCCGCGGCCAATTGCTCGCCCTGCTGGTGCAGTCGCCCAGCCTGGTGGAGCGCATCCAGCAAGGTCAGATCGTGGGTTACACGATCATCGTGCTGGGCATCATCGGTCTGCTGATCGCCATCTGGCGGCTGCTCTCCCTGTCCGCCACGGGTGCGAAAGTCAACAGCCAGGCCAAGAACCTCGAACAGCCCGGCAACAACCCGCTCGGTCGCGTGGTCCAGGTCGCGCATGACAACCCCGAAGCGGACGTCGAGGCCCTCGAGCTCAAGCTGGGCGAGGCGATTCTGAAGGAGACGCCGAAGTTCACCGCGATGCTGCCATTCCTGAAAATCATCTCGGTGGTAGCGCCGCTGCTCGGCCTGCTGGGTACCGTAACGGGCATGATCATCACCTTCCAGGCGATCACCCTGTACGGCGCCGGCGATCCGAAATTGATGGCCGGCGGTATTTCGACGGCCCTCGTTACGACGGTCCTCGGGCTGTGCGTGGCCATTCCGATGGTCTTCCTGCACACGCTCGTGCAGAGCCGCGCGAAGCGCTTGAGCCAGATTCTCCAGGAAGAGGCAGCGGGCATGCTATCCGAGCGCGCCGAGAGAATGGCCTAACGGGCATGGACCTCGTCTTATACTATCTGCCGTTCCTGGAAACGATCAGGGACTTCATCGAACTCGGTGGCCCGGTACTCCGGGTCATCGGGCTCGTGACGCTGTTCATGTGGATGCTGATTATCGA
>CALKKN010000009.1 GCA_937995275.1 uncultured Lysobacterales bacterium
CCCATCTTGACGTCCGGTCCGCGCCGGACCTAGACCACCCGCTCCACCATCAGCTTCTTCACCTCGGCGATGGCTTTCGCGGGATTGAGGCCCTTGGGGCAGGTCTTGGTGCAGTTCATGATGGTGTGGCAGCGGTAGAGCCGGAAGGGGTCTTCGAGCTGATCGAGCCGCTCGCCGCTCGCCTCGTCGCGGCTGTCGATCAGCCAGCGATAGGCGTGCAAGAGCGCCGCCGGGCCAAGGTAGCGGTCGCCGTTCCACCAGTAGCTGGGACACGAGGTCGAGCAGGACGCGCACATCACGCATTCGTAGAGGCCGTCGAGCTTCTCGCGGTCGTCCTTGGACTGCAGGCGCTCCCGGTCCGGCGGTGTCGTGCTCTGGGTACGGATCCAGGGCCGGATGGTGGCGTACTGGGCATAGAAGTGCGACAGGTCCGGGACGATATCCTTCACCACCGGCAGGTGCGGCAGGGGATTGACCCGGACGTCACCCTTGATTTCGGTAATCGGCTGCGTGCAGGCCAGCGTGTTGACGCCGTCGATATTCATCGCGCAGGAGCCGCAAATACCCTCGCGGCAGGATCGCCTGAAAGTCAGGGTGGGGTCGACCTCGTTCTTGATCTTGATAACGGCGTCCAGCACCATCGGCCCGCAGTCGTCGAGATCGATCTCGTAGCTGTCGACCCGTGGATTGCTGTCGTCGTCCGGATCCCACCGGTAAATCCGGAATAACTTGGTGTTGCTGGCGCCGGCCGGCGCCGCATGGTGTGTGCCCGTGCCGATGCGCGAGTTCTTGGGCAGGCGGAATTCAGCCATATCAATAAACCCTCGCTTGAGGCGGCACGACATCGGCGTCGTCGGTCAGCGTATACATGTGCACCGGCCGGTAGTCGATCGAGATGCGGCCGTTGCCGTGCAGCCAGGACAGCGTGTGCTTCATCCAGTTTTCGTCGTCCCGCTCCGGGTGGTCTTCACGGGCATGGGCGCCGCGGCTTTCCCTGCGGTTTTCCGCCGAGAACATCGTGGTCACCGCGCAGCCCAGCAGGTTGCGGAGTTCCAGTGTCTCCACCAGGTCCGAATTCCAGACCAGGGACCGGTCGCTGACGCGCACGTCGCGGAAGGCCTCGCTGACCCGTGCAATCAGACGACACCCCTCTTCGAGCACCTCGCCGGTCCTGAACACCGCCGCATTGTTCTGCATGACCGCCTGCATTTCGTCCCGGATGGGGGCCGTCGCCTGCGAACCGTCCGCATGCCGCAGCGCATCGAAGCTGTCCAGCAGGGCCTCGACCGAACCCGCCGGCAGATCCGGATGGCGCGCGCCGGCTTCGACGACCTCCATGCAGCGCTGGGCAACCGCGCGCCCGAACACGATCAGGTCCAGCAGCGAGTTCGACCCGAGACGGTTGGCGCCGTGCACCGAAACACAAGCGGCCTCGCCGATGGCGAACAACCCGGGAACTACCGTATCCGGGTTCCCGTCTCTCAGCGTTACGACTTCTCCCATGTAGTTCGTCGGAATTCCGCCCATGTTGTAGTGGACCGTGGGCAGGACCGGGATGGGATCGGTCGTGACGTCCACGCCGGCGAAGATGCTGGCGCTTTCGGCGATACCCGGCAGACGCTCGTTGATGACCTCGGCGCCCAGGTGCTGCAGGTTGAGGTAGATGTGGTCGCCCTTGGGGCCCACGCCGCGGCCCTCGCGGATCTCGATGGTCATGGAACGGCTGACCACGTCGCGCGACGCCAGGTCCTTGGCGTTGGGAGCATAGCGCTCCATGAACCGTTCCCCCTCGGAATTGGTCAGGAAGCCGCCTTCGCCGCGTACACCCTCGGTGATCAGGCAACCGGCGCCGTAGATGCCGGTCGGGTGAAACTGGACGAACTCCATGTCCTGCAGCGGCAGTCCGGCGCGCAGCACCATGCCGTTGCCGTCGCCGGTGCAGGTGTGGGCCGAAGTGCAGGAGAAATAGCTGCGGCCGTAGCCGCCGGTGGCCAGTATCACGGCGTGCGCGCGGAACAGGTGAAGCGTGCCGTCGGCGAGGTCCCAGGCCAGCACGCCGCGGCAGGCGCCGGACTCGTCCATCAGCAGGTCGATGGCGAAGTATTCGATGTAGAAGGTTGCGTCATGTTTGAGCGACTGCTGGTACAGCGTATGCAGAATCGCGTGGCCGGTGCGGTCCGCGGCCGCGCAGGTCCGCTGCGCCGTGCCCTTGCCGAAGTGGGTCGTCATGCCGCCGAACGGGCGTTGGTAAATCCGTCCGTCTTCGGTGCGGGAGAAAGGCACCCCGAAGTGCTCCAGCTCGATCACTGACGGCACCGCCTCGCGGCACATGTATTCGATCGCGTCCTGGTCGCCCAGCCAGTCCGACCCCTTGATCGTGTCGTACATGTGCCAGCGCCAGTCGTCATCACCCATGTTGCCCAGCGCGGCCGACATGCCGCCCTGTGCCGCTACCGTATGGCTGCGCGTCGGAAAGACCTTGGTGATGCAGGCCGTCGACAGCCCGGTGGCCGCGAGTCCCATGGTGGCCCGGAGACCGGCGCCGCCGGCCCCGACGACGACAACGTCGTACCTGTGTTCCTGGAGTTCGTAAGCCCGGCCCATTCGTCAGTTCCCCACCGCGATTTTCAGCACCTGGACAATACCCAGCGCCATGCCGAAATACGCCCCGACGCGGGTCATGAAGTGCAGCACCACCTCCACGGCCGGCTGATGCACATAATCCTCGATTACCACCTGTAGTCCGAGCATGGCGTGGTACAGGAGGACCACGACCAGCAGGATCGCGAGGGCCGCATTGACCGGGTGCGCCACGAAGGCCTGCGCGGTCGCATGGTCGGCGCCGGCCAGCGCAAACGCGGCGTAGACCAGCCAGGCGACCAGGAAGATCAGCAACACCGCGGACGCGCGCTGCGCGAACCAGTGATGCACGCCCGCTTTGGCGCTGCCATGGCCGCGGGCGCGCGCCAGTGGATTCGTCAGGCTCATGTCAGCACCCCCAGCAGCACCGCGGTCAGCAGCGCCGCGGCGATCAGAACCAGCCAGCCGCCCGTGTAGGCACTGCGGAGGTCCAGCGCGCGGCCACTGTCCCAGACCAGGTGCCGGATGCCGTTGAACAGGTGGTAACTGAGGCTGAGCAGGCAGGCGGCGAGAACCAGGATGCCGAACCCGCTGCCGAAAAAGGCCACCACGGTCTGGTAGCTCTGCGGACCGCTCGCGACGGCGGCGATCCACCACAACAACAGCGGTGCACCGACCACGGTGAGCAAGACGCCAGTGGCGCGGTGCGTGATCGACATCAGCGAAGTCAGTTGCGGCCGGTAGTACGGCCCGATCATAAACGGGGAGATGGGTCTTTTTTGGCTATTCACGATGGGTGCCCTGTCTGCGCAACGGCTGCTCGGTGGTCAGAAATCGACACAGCGGCCATCTTTCTCCCAATCACCGAAGCGGGTCGGCTCGGGCCCCGGCCGGCCGCCGATTTCCCGTGGCCGAACCGGGATGGATTCGGGTGTCGGGCCGCTTTCCGGGTCTTTTGCCTGATCGCCCGTGACGTGGTTGCCGCCGTCGCCCGGCAGTTTATCGTCTGGTTGCCTGCTCATGCCTGGAACTCACCGCAAGGGTGTATCGAGTGAACAGCTAATCTAATCACTCGGGCGGGGTTATTCAAGGCAAATCCCCGCTTGCGGCGCAGCCGCTTTGGTTACAATGCGCCACGCAAGTTCGAATTGCCAGAGAGAGGAGATATCGTGACACCGGTTGCCCTGCCCTACCTGACCGCCGCGCGCGTGTCGGGACCCGACGCGGAATCGTTTCTGCAGGCCCAGTTGAGCGCCGATATCGCCAGGGTGGCGGATGGCGGCTCGACGTTTGCATGTTATTGCTCGCCGCGCGGTCAGGTCTTCGGTTTGCTGCTGGTGTGCCGGGCCCCGGAGGACTTCCTGGTGGCAGGGTCGGCCAGCCTGCTGCCCGGCATCCTGCAGCGGTTGCGGCTCTATGTGCTGCGGGCCCGTGTGCAGCTCGAACCGATCCCGGATGTAGTGGTTTGCGGGCTCCCGGAGGCCGCATCCGCCGCTTCGGAGGCGGGTGCCTTCAGTCCGCCGGACTGCGGCCTGGTCTATCAGGTACGATCCGACGGCGAATGTCCGACGGCTGCGGCCGACAGCTGGAAGGAGCGTGAACTGAGGCGCGGTATCGCCTGGCTGGGCCCGGAGACGACGGAACGCTTCATCCCGCAGATGCTGGGGTTCGAGGCGCTCGGCGCGGTGAGTTTCTCGAAGGGTTGCTACCCGGGCCAGGAGATCGTCGCGCGGACGAAGTACCTGGGCAAGGTCAAACGCGCGCCGCAGCGTTTGCGGGTCGACACCGCCCCGATCCCGGCCGGTTCAGCGGTGCGGCTGACGGGCGGCGGCGGGTCGGTGGACGGCGCGGTAGTTGACAGCGTGGTTGCAACCGCAACTGCGGCAGGGCTCACCGGGGGGAGCGTCCTGCTGGTGGTTGCGCCCGAGCCGCCGGGGCCGGTCGAGACGCTCGATTTCGAGGGCAACACCTACCGCTGCGCAACGATGTAGCACACCCAGCCGGGATCCGCGTCGCCCACGTCGGCCGGTTCGTAAATGCCGTTGCCCTCGTTGGCGTCCTCGTCGGCCCCCTCCCAGTAAACCGTCACGTCACTGAAACCGGCCTCGGCGAGCATCTCGCGCACTTCGGGCAGCGTCCACAGGCGCCAGCGGTAGCTGAAGGCGCGGTCCATTCGCGAGCCGTCGGGACATTCGAAGTGGATGAAGCAGTCCATCATCCCGTTGATGGGATTGAACGAGGCCTGCTCCCAGACGTAGGTGAAACCGTCGCACTCCCGCTCCTCCTCGATTTCGCGGGGCGCGTCGTAGCCGCCGTAGGCGTCCAGGAAGAAGATGCCGTCGTCGACCAGCCCCTCGTAGACATTTCGGAAGTAGGCGATCATGTCCGGTCGCGTGGGGAACAGGTAGTAGCTGAAGTTCATCGCCAGCACGATATCGGCCGGCTCCGACAGGGTGTCGACCACGTCTTCCTGCAGCAGCTCGATCCGCGCCCGCTGTTCGTCGTCGAGCTGGGCGAGGTTGTTGAGCCGACCCCATTCCAGTACTTCGCCGTCGAGGTCCACGCCGATGGCATGGTGCCAGGGCTGGCGCCGCACCCAGTCGCAGGCCGTGTTGGCCGTGCCGCAGAAATCCTCCCTCAGCAGTTCGGCGGGCCGGTCACGCAGTTCCGCCCAGGTTTCCTCGACGAAGTCGAGCTCCGCTTCAGTGTCCTGGACCGCTTCCTGGTACAGGTAATGACGGTCGGACTGCGCCGCCATCGTTTTTCTGCCCAAACGCATGCCGCCCACCGGGATCAGCCACCGCCGGACCGCTGCGGATAGCGTTGGTGGACATAGTCCTCGATCATGTCCAGGAACTCGGAGGTGAGGTTATCGCCGCGCAGTGTCCGGCGCTTTTCGCCATCCACGAACACCGGCGCCACCGGGGCTTCGCCGGTCCCGGGCAGGCTGATGCCGATGTCGGCGTGGCGGCTTTCGCCGGGGCCGTTGACGACGCAGCCCATCACGGCGAGGGACAGCGTCTCGACACCGTCGTACTGTCTCTTCCATTCGGGCATGCGGTGCCTCACGAACTGCTCCACGTCGCGGGCCAGCGA
>CALKKN010000010.1 GCA_937995275.1 uncultured Lysobacterales bacterium
TACAAGCAGAACATCCAGCAGGGCAACGCTCTGGAGCAGGACGAACTGGACGAACTCTACATCGGCATGAACAAGCGGCAGGTGCTGTTCGTGCTGGGCACGCCGTCCATTCAGGATCCGTTTCAGCCCGATCGCTGGGACTACGTCCAGACCTTCAGCCGGCGCGGCGGTGAGATGGTCAAGCGGACCGTGACCCTCCGGTTCGAGGATGACCTGCTGGCCGAGATTGTCGGTCAGGAGAATCCGTTCGCAACCGCCTCCGATCAGACCACCGGCACGCCGGGGCAGGTAGCCACCTTCGTCAAGCAGGAGCCTGCCGAGGATCCGCAAGACGCCTCCATCGAGGAAGCCCAGGAGGAAATCCTCGGCAGTGATACCGACATCGACACGGTGCGGGAGCGGGATGCCGAGGACCGCGAATACCAGCGCGAACGGGACATCCTCGACCAGACGCCCGACGACGGTCCGCTGGGGCCCGACATCGACGGTTAACGGCGCTTGGCGCGGCGCCGCCGGGTTTCCTTCGGATCCGCAACCAGCGGCCGGTATATTTCGACCCGGTCGCCCTCGATCAGAGGATGATCCAGCGGGACTTTGCGGCTGAAAATGCCGACCGCAGCCGGGTCCACGGTCAGCCCGGGGAACTCCTCCCGAATGCCTGACCTTTCGATCGCCTCGCCGGCGGTGCAACCGGCCTCGACCTGGAGTGTCAGCAGCACTTGCCGGGCCGGCGCCGCGTAAACGACCTCAACGGTAATTTTTCCGGTAGCGGCTTCAGTTCCCGAAGACATCGTCCGCCCGTTTGCTGAAATCGCTGACCAGGCGATCCGCGACGTGGGTGAATCCACGCTGGAACGCCGAGCTCAGGACCCGGTTCGAGAAGTCGAAAGTCAGCCCCAGTGTCACCTTGCTCCCGGCCTCGCCGAGCTGTTCGAACAGCCACTCCCCGGAGAGCCGCCGAAACGGCCCCTCGACCAGCGACATCGTCAGGCGCTCGGCAGGCACGAACCGGTTGCGCGTCGTGAATGCGTGGGTCAGGCCGCTGACCCGCAGGACCAGCGTCGCGACCTGGTGCTCGGCCGACTGCTCGTGGACGCGCGACTCCAGGCACCAGCTCAGGAACTCCGGATAGGTCGGCACGTCCTGAACCAGGCGAAACATGTCCCTGGCAGGGTGCAGTACGAGCGCGCTTCTTCTGATTTCCATGGCTTTGGCGGTGACCGGCGCCAGCGCCGGGGGGCCGCAAGCATAGCACGGGCGGTGGCGCAGCACGTAGAATAGCCTCGAACGCCGTTGCGCTTGAAAGAAGTGGAGTGCCGGCTGGGAGGGTCGTGCGGTTTTGCCGCAAGCAAAGAAGCGCGGCTCGGAAGCCGCAGCACGTGAGACACTTTTGATGAATAACCAGCAGACCGTGGGCAGGAAGACCATCGCCCTGAACAAGCGGGCCCGCTTCGAGTATCACATCGAGGAGCGCATCGAGGCGGGGATCGCGCTCGAAGGCTGGGAGGTCAAGGCCCTGCGCGAGGGGCGCGTGCAGTTCGCGGACAGCTACGTGCTGCTCAAGGACAACGAAGCCTATCTGTTCGGCTGCCTGGTCAATCCGTTGCCAACGGTCTCGACGCACGTGACGCCCGATCCCACGCGAACACGCAAACTTCTGCTGCATCGCCGGGAGATCGACCGGCTGGTCGGGGCCGTCGACCGGCGCGGTTACACGGTGGTTCCGACTGCAATGTACTGGTCACGGGGCAAGGTCAAGGTCGAGATCGGGATGGCCAAGGGCAAGCGCCAGCACGACAAGCGCAAGACGCAGAAGGATCGCGACTGGGAGCGGCAGAAGAGCCGCATTATGAAACGGGGCTGAACCGGCGAGCGGAGGCTTCGCCGCTGACGCCGGTCAAAGCGCCGGTCCGGATTGGACTGTACACTACGTTCTGTCAGCATGACGGATCCAATGAACAAGCGTGCGGAACAGCCCGTCCGCGTCGGCGTGGCGGACAAGAACCCGTTGATCCAGGCGGCCCTGAAGCATCTCCTGTCGGCCGACAGCCGCTTCGAACTCATCCACGTCGCCAGTGACTGCGAGGGGTTCATGCGCAACATCGAGCGGGAGCCGGTCGAAGTCGGGGTCATCGGCTGGATTTTCGGCGTCTGCGACGGCCGCTACCTCCTCGATCACCTGAATGCCCTGGAGCAGGGGCCGAGGATCATCGTTTACACCGGCGATGAAAACCGGATGGTGCCGTCCCAGGTTATGGCTCACGGCGGCGCAGCCTTCGTCTCCAAGAGCGAGCAGCCGGCCGTGTTGCTCGACACCATCGCCACGGTGGCCGAGGGGCGCATGGTGTTCCCGTTCATCGATGTGCGCGCCATTTACGACAACCCGCTGGCCACGCTGACCCGGCGCGAACTGGAGGTATTGGCCGATCTGGCCTCCGGACGCACCAACAAGCAGATCGCCCGGGATCTCGGGGTATCGCTGAACACCATCAAGTTTCACGTCCGCAACCTGTTTCAGAAGCTGGGCGTCAACAGCAGGAGCCAGGCCATCGCGATGTACCTGCGTTCCTGAAGCTACCCATGGGGGTAGTTTTCACCCCACCCCAATGAGCCGTTTTCCCCCTCCGGATGGACGTTCTTGCCATCCCGTCCGCTGGCTAGACTGGAGTGGAGGGCAGTCGGCGGCACCAGCCCGCTCACCGCTCGCGTTCGCGACAACCGGTAGAGGAGCGACGCCAACATGGAAACACATCAAACCCTGCGACAACATCTTGAAGACTGGCAAGGCGAGGACGAACTGCGGGCGGCCGTGGCCAATACGGTCAGCGTCATCGCCGATGCCTGTGGTGCCGTCGCGGAGATCATTGCCCTGGGCCCGTTGGCGGGCAATCTGGGGGCCAGCCGCGGCGAGAACGTCGATGGCGACACCCAGGCGGAACTCGATCTCCGCGCCAACCAGCTGCTGATCGACGAACTGAAGGCCGCACCGGTCGCCTGCGTGGCCTCCGAAGAGCTGGACCTGCCAACCCCATTCGACGCCGATGCCCCGTTGTGCGTGGCCATCGATCCGCTGGACGGGTCGTCCAACATCGACACCAACGTGTCGGTGGGCACGATATTCTCGGTGTTCCCGATGATCTGCCGGAACTGTGAGCCCCGGCGGGAGTGTTTCGCGCAGAAGGGCAGCCGGCAACTGGCCGCCGGCTACGTCATTTACGGGCCGCAGACCTGCCTCGTGCTGACACTGGGCAGCGGCACGCACATGTTCACGCTGAACCCCGACACGGGCGATTTCTGCCTGACCGCGATGGACATCCGGATACCGGCCGACACCAACGAGTTCGCCATCAACACGTCCAACTTCCGGCGCTGGGACGGTCATGTTCGGGCCTATGTCGACGATTGCCTGAAGGGCGTCGAAGGCCCGCATGACAAGAACTACAACACGCGGTGGATCGCCTCGCTCGTGGCCGAATGCCATCGCATCATGGCGCGGGGCGGAATCTTCCTGTATCCCGGCGACCGCCGGCCGGATTACCAGTCAGGTCGCCTGCGGCTGGCCTACGAGTGCAATCCCATCGCGTTCCTCGTCGAACAGGCCGGCGGCGCGGCGTCCACGGGCCACGGGCGCATCCTCGACGTGCAGCCGACGGACATCCACGAGCGGGCGCCCCTGATCTTCGGCTCGCTCAACGAGGTGCGAATGCTGGAACACTACTACGCTGAAGCGCATCCCTACCACGAACGGCCGCCATTGTTCGGCGATCGCGGACTGTTCCGGACCGGTTGAACGAGGAGGAAACCCATGTCTGTCAGGCACCCTATCATCTCGGTAAGCGGTTCTTCGGGAGCCGGGACCACGTCCGTCAAACGGACTTTCCAGCGAATATTTCGCCGCGAAGGCATCAATGCGGCCTACATCGAAGGCGATTCCTTCCACCGTTACGACCGCGCGGAAATGAAACGCGTCATGGCGGAAGAAGCCAGCCGGGGCAACAACCATTTCAGCCACTTCGGGCTCGATGCGAACCTGTTGGCGGAGCTGGAAGAATTGTTTCGGCAGTTTGGCGAGACCGGCACCGGCAAGCTCCGCCACTACGTGCACGACGAGGAGGAGGAGGAACTCTACGGTACACCGCCCGGCACGTTCACCGAGTGGGAGGAGATACCCGCCGATACCGAGCTATTGTTCTATGAAGGACTGCACGGCGCGGTGGTCACTGAAGACATCGACCTGGCCCGTTACTGCGATCTCAAGATCGGGGTCGTTCCCGTCGTCAACCTCGAATGGATCCAGAAGATCCATCGGGACAAGATGGACCGTGGCTATTCTCACGAGGCCATCAAGGAGACCATCCTCAGGCGGATGCCCGACTACCTGGACTACATCTGTCCGCAGTTTTCGGAGACCGACATCAATTTCCAGCGCGTCCCCACCGTCGACACTTCCAACGCCTTCATAGCGCGCTGGATCCCGACGCCGGACGAATCCAAGGTCGTCATCCGTTTCGCGAATCCCCGGGGCATCGATTTCCCGTACCTGATCTCGATGATCAACCAGAGCTACATGTCCCGGGCCAATTCCATCGTCATACCCGGCGGCAAGCTGGACCTCGCCATGCAGCTGATTCTGACGCCGATGATCCTGCAGTTGATGGAACGCAGCCGGCGTGCCGGTGGACCGCGCAAAGCCCTTTCGGCGATCACCAGGACCGCCTGAACGAATCACGGAGAGCACCATGAACCCTCGAACCACTGCTCACACCTGAAGGTGCCCAATGACGCCCCCTAAAGACCTGATGCTCAGTGTCGTTCCAGCAGCCGTCGTGTGGGATCTCGACGGCACGCTGGTCGACTCGGCCCCCGATATCGCGACCGCGCTGAACGCCTTGCTCAATGAGCACGGTCAGCACGGTCACACCGTCGACAAGGTTCGCCCGATGATCGGGGGCGGCGTGGCCAAGCTGATCGAGCGGGGTTTCCGCGCGGCGGGCGCTCCGCTCGACGAGGCGGGCAGCGACGAACTGGCGCCACGCTTCATCGAACTGTACACGGCCTGCGCCACTGCCCAGACCCGGTTGGTGGCCAACGCCCGCGAAGTCCTGTCGTACCTCCACAATGCCGGCGCCCACCAGGCGCTCTGCACCAACAAACCTTACGACATCACGCTGCAAATCCTGGGCGGGCTCGACATCGCCGGTTTTTTCG
>CALKKN010000011.1 GCA_937995275.1 uncultured Lysobacterales bacterium
CGATGAGAACGAGGACCTTTGTCGCGTACCACAGCTTCGAGCAGTCGCTCCTCTCCCCGCAGAGCAAGCGCACGAGGCTGGCGGAGAGAAAGCGGCGCATCGAGATGCTGATCCGGCCCTGAGCGCGGGGTCAGTGCAGGCGATTGGCGAACGGCGCCCAGCCTTCGGCATGATGCTCGGCCGTGACCGATGTGTAAACGCCGCCCCGCACGTTGAATTCCGCCGTCAACCGGGCGAAGCGAGGCTGGATGGCCGCGACCAGGTCGTCCAGTATCCGGTTGGTCACCGCCTCGTGGAATGCGCCCTCGTCGCGGTAGCTCCACAGGTACAATTTCCAGGACTTGAGTTCGACGCAAAGGTCCTCGGGGATGTACTCGAGTTCGAGCGTTGCGAAGTCCGGCTGGCCGGTCTTGGGGCACAGGCAGGTAAATTCGGGCGACTCGATTCGGATGGTATAATCCCGCGACGGCTTGGGGTTGGGGAATACCTCCAGTTCCTTGCTGGGTAAAGTGCTCATGGCAACTCCGAAATTTTACCGGTAGATTGGTCCGAACCAACCAGAAAACTAAAGTCAGGCAGTTTAACCAGTTCATGAAGAATACTTCAATGTCGCCAGCCGCGACGGCGCGGCCGTATCCGCGGACAGAGGCCCGCGTATGAGGCTGGCGACGATCAGGCTGGCCGGCTTCAAGTCCTTCGTCGATCCGACCACCTTTCAAGCATCGACCAACCTGACCGGCATCGTCGGGCCGAACGGCTGCGGCAAGTCGAACATTATCGACGCCGTGCGCTGGGTGATGGGCGAGGGGTCCGCCAGGGTACTGCGCGGCGAGTCGATGGCCGACGTGATCTTCTCCGGCTCGTCGACCCGCAAGCCGGTGGGCACCGCCATGGTGGAACTGGTCTTCGACAATTCGGAGGGCCGGGTTGGCGGACAGTTCGCGGGCTACAACGAGATTTCCGTCAAGCGGCAGGTCTCCCGGGACGGTGTGTCGCTCTACTACCTGAACGGCACCCGCTGCCGCCGCAAGGACGTCAGAGACGTCTTTCTGGGTACCGGCCTCGGCTCACGGAGCTACTCGATCATCGAGCAGGGCATGATTTCCGAGGTGGTGGAGGCCCGTCCCGAGGAGATTCGCGCCCACCTGGAGGAAGCAGCCGGAATTTCAAAGTACAAGGAGCGGCGCCGCGAGACCGAGCGCCGCATCCAGCATACCCGTGACAACCTCGCACGCCTGTCGGACCTGCGCGAGGAGGTCGGCAAGCACCTGCGCCGGCTCAAACGCCAGGCCTCTGCAGCCAACCGTTATCGCAGACTGCAGCAGGATCGGCGCGAACTGGAATCGCGGCTGCTGGCCCTGCGATGGCAGTCGCTGATGGCCGACGCGGAGGCAGGCAAACAGGACCTGGCGCGGCGGGAAACCGGGCTGCAGGAGGCCATCGCGCGCCAGCGCGCTGCCGAAGCGGCGCTGGAAAAGCTGCATGAAGCTCAGGGCCAGGCCAGCGAGGCCTTCAACGAGGTTCAGGGCGAGTTGTACGGTGTCGGTGGTGAAATCGCGCGTCTCGAGCAGAACATCCGTCATGCGCGCGAATTGCAGGAACGCCAGCAGGTGGAGTTCCAGGAGACCGAGAGCGCCTTGCACGACCTGGAAAAGCATCGGGTGCTGGACAAGGCCCAGGTCGAGGACCTGACCCAATCCCTGTCGGCGGTCGAACCCGAACTGCGGGACGCCCGCAGCGCCGAGGAAGCGGCGCAGGAGCAGCTTTCCCTGGCCGAGACGGCCGTTGCCGAATGGCAAAAACAGTTCGAGGGGCATCACCAGGAGAGCACCGAGAGCAATCGCGAAGCGGATCGCACGCGTGCGGAGATCGAGGTGCTGGACCAGCGCCTCCTGCAGGCATCGCGGCGCCTGGAGGCGCTCCAGAGCGAGGCGGAGAGCATCGACACGCAGTCCCTGAACCGGGAAATCGAGACCCTGCAGCAGGAATCTGCCGGGCTGGCGTCGGAAGAGCAGGATAAACAAGCTCGCCTGGACACATTGCGGCAGCGGTTGGCCGACACGCAGACCGATCTGCGGGCCGCCGAGGAGCGGCAGCGCGAGGCGCAACGGGAACTGCACACCCGCGAGGGGCGGCTGGAATCCCTGCGCGCGATGCAGCAGGCGGCTCTGGAGGACGAGACGGTTGCCGACTGGCTGGATCAGCAGGGACTGGCTTCGGCGCCCAGGCTGGCCCGGGTCGTCGAGGTCGAGGACGGCTGGGAGGTCGCCCTGGAGACCGTGCTGGGGCACTGGCTGCAGGCCGTGATGGTCGGGCAGGGCACCGCCCACGGGCAGGCCCTGGCGGGATTGGAATCGTCGTTCCTGTCCCTCGTTGAGCAGGGATCCGGCGGGGTCGAGCGCCGCGCCGGCAGCCTCGCCGAAAAGGTCCAGGCTCCGGATGCCGTGCTGGGTTGGCTGAACACGGTGCGCACGGCGGCGTCACTGCAGCAGGCCTGGTCTGCCCGCGATGCCCTGGGCGAGGGCGAATCGTGGATCACGGCGGGCGGCGAATGGATCGGGGGCGACTGGGCGAGAGTCGCGCGCGCCCAAACCGACCAGGACAGCATGCTGGCGCGCGAACGGGCGATCGACCGGCTCGATCAGCAGGTCAACGGGCTGGCGGAGGAGACCGCCGGCCTCGCCGGGACGATCGAAGAGGCCAGGTCGGCGGCCGAATCGCTGGAAACCGGGGTGCAGGACCTGCAGGCGGAACTGAACGCCGTCCACCGCCGGAGGAACGAGGTCGACGGACAGCTCGAAAGCCGGCAGTCCAGCGCGCGGCTGCTGGATGAACGGCAGGGTTCGGTCGCCGCCGAGACCGGCGAGCTGAGGCAGCAGGCGCGGGATGACCAAGCCACCGTTCGCAAGGCGCGGGGGCGGCTGGAGGGCATGGTCGCCCGGATGGCCGGCCTGAAGGACGAGCGTGATGGCCTGGAGGCGCAGCGCGGCGAACTCCTGGCCCAGCGCGATGCCGCCCGCCAGGCGGTGGCGGCGGCCCGCGACCGGCGCCATGAACTGGCCCTCAAGGCCGAGTCGCGCCGCGCCAGCCTGGACTCGCTGCAGCAGTCGCTCGAGCGTATGGATGCCCAGTTGAGCCAGCTGCACCAGCGGCACCTCAGCCTGAACGAGCAGATTGCCCAGGCACAGGCGCCGGATGAACTGCACCGCGGCGAGATGGACGAACTGCTGCAGCGCCGGGTGGCCACCGAAACGCGGTTGGGCGAGGCACGCGCCCACCTGCAGAGCCTCGAGAACGACTACCGGGAGCAGGATGCGGAACGGCAGCGCGTGATCCAGTCGGCGGATGAAATCCGCCAGGACCTGGAGCGGGCGCGCCTGCAGCAGCAGGAAATCCAGCTGAACGCACGGGCCCTGCAACGGCAGGTCGAAGAGCTGGGTGCGGATGTCGAGGAACTGGCGGCCGGGCTGCCCGAGGGCGCCGATCCGGCCGAGTGGGAAGCCGAACTGCAGCGGTTGCGCGAAGCCATCGTGCGCCTGGAACCGGTCAACCTCGCCGCTATCCAGGAGTTTGAGGAGGAGCAGAAGCGCAAGGAATACCTCGACGCGCAGAACGACGACCTCTGCGATGCGCTGGCGACGCTGGAGAATGCCATCGCGAAAATCGACCGGAAGACGCGCACCCGCTTCAAGGAAACCTTCGAGCGGGTCAACAAGGGTGTGCAGGAACTGTTTCCCCGGCTGTTCGGCGGCGGCCACGCCTACCTCGAATTGACCGGCGAAGACCTGCTGACCACGGGCGTCGGGATCATGGCGCAGCCGCCGGGCAAGCGCGTGACCAGCCTGCATCTGCTCTCCGGCGGAGAGAAGGCCCTGACGGCCGTGGCGTTCGTTTTTGCAATCTTCCGACTGAACCCGGCGCCGTTCTGCCTGCTGGATGAGGTGGACGCGCCCCTGGATGACGCCAATGTGATGCGCTTTTCGTCCCTGGTGCGGGAAATGTCGGACGCGGTGCAGTTCGTTATCGTCACGCACAACAAGATCACCATGGAGATGGTGCACCAGATGAGCGGTGTTACGATGAGGGAACCGGGTGTTTCGCGGCTCGTGCAGGTCGACATCGACCAGGCGGCCGCTCTCGCCGCGAGTTAGCGGCCGCACGAAACTGTTTTGAGAGGCAGATTTTGGATACGTCAACACTACGC
>CALKKN010000012.1 GCA_937995275.1 uncultured Lysobacterales bacterium
CGATCGTGATCGAGAGCATCCTCGGTACCTGCTTCAGCGGCAAGGTGATCGATGAGACCACCTGCGGGCCGCACGCCGCGGTCATACCCGAGGTGGGCGGCCGCGCCCACGTCACGGGGCTCAGCACCTGGGTCGTCGACCCCGACGACCCCCTACGCGACGGCTTCGTGCTGCGCTAGCCGGGGGCCTCGCCCGCATCGAGGCACCGTTGTTGATCCGCAAGATGCTCGTGCGTCACGCGGCCCATTCTTCTCACACGCCGGTAACCAGCCTCCGATCCGCCGGCGGAACAGCCACCATGGGCCGCAAACTCTGGATTGCTGCTAAAGTACGCGCATGTCGCTGATTGGGGAACTCAAGCGCCGCAACGTGTTCCGCGTCGGTATCGCGTACGCGCTGGCCGCCTGGGTATTGCTTCAGGGCGTCGATTTTGCGCTCGACCTGATCGGTGCACCCGACTGGGTGATCCGCGTGCTCGCAGTGCTGGCCGTGATCGGCCTGCCGGTTGCGCTCGTCCTGGCCTGGATGTTCGAGCTGACGCCCGAGGGTTTAAAGCGCGAACAGGACATCGACCGCGCAGGTACTGCCGCCTACCGCACCGGGCGCAAGCTCGACCGCCTGATCATCGCCTGCCTGCTGGTGGTCGTCGGCATCCTGCTCACCGAGCGCTGGATGCGCACAGGCGAGGCGCCGCCCAGGGCGTCAGATGGTTCTGTCGCCTCTCTGGAGCCTTCCGCGCCCGATGTCGCTTCAGAGGATTCGTCGCCACCGCCTATCAAGCAGTCCATCGCAGTGCTGCCTTTCGTTAACCTGTCGTCGGAACCGGAGCAGGAGTACTTTTCGGACGGCATGACTGAGGAAATCCTGACTCGCCTGGCCGGGATTCGCGATCTGCAGGTCGCTGCCCGCACGTCGGTGTTCTCGTTCAAGGGTCAGAACCGTGATGTACGTGAAATTGCCCGAATGTTGGGCGTCGATACCATACTGGAGGGCAGCGTGCGCAAGGCCGGTGACCAGGTGCGCATCTCAGCGCAGCTGATCCGCGCCAGCGACGGTTTCCACCTGTGGTCGCAGGCGTATGACCGCAAGCTGGATGACATCTTCGGCATCCAGTATGACATCGCCACCCAGATCGCCCAGTCTTTGCAGGTCTCCCTGGGGGTCTCTCGTCTCGGGGTGGTCAGTGCCGGGCAGCCGGTCACGGGTAAGGCCTATGACCTCTACCTGCGTGCCAGGGCGTTGCATCGCAAACGCGGTGATGACTTGCTGCCGGCAATCGGGCTGCTCGAAGAGGCGCTGGCCATCGATCCGGATTTCGCGCCCGCCTGGGCAGGCCTGTCGCACGTGTACAATGTTTTGCCCAACTACATTTCGGCAGAGGAACGCGGGCTGCAGGGCGACATCGGCGCGAAAAGCATGGCGGCTGCGCAACGTGCGCTGGAACTGGACCCGAACCTCCCTTCCGCACTGCACGCCATGGCCAACAACCTGTTTTTCAGGTTCGAGTGGTTCCGGGCCGAGGACTTTTACCGTCGGGCCCTGCAACTCGATCCCGATTCCGCCGACATCATGGAAGACTACGCCAGCCTGCTGTACAGCTCCTGGCAGATGGACAAGGCCTATCATCTGGCCGAGCGCATGGTCGAGCTCGATCCGTACGTGCCGATTTTTCTGTACGCTATCGTGACTTTGCACCACATGAACGGCGACTGGGAAGCGCGGGACCAGGTCATAGAGAGGTCGCTGGAACTCGATCCAGACCTGATCAACATGCAGTTTTGGGACCTGTTTCGGCTGCTGCAATACGGTCGCTACGACGAGGCGCGGCAATTGGCGGCAACTTTGAATCCCCGCAGCGTCGACCCCTCGGTGGCGCTCGAACTCATCGATTGGATAAGTGATCCCACCAGCGACCCGGAACCTGCTGCGCTGGCAGGACTGGGCTACTGTGAAAACTGCGCCCTTCTGGTGGACAGGTACGATCTGTATATCGAGGCCAGGCTGGCGTCTGCCCGTGAATGGCCGGAGTGGGAACTGGGCGCGATGATCGACTTGCTGGCTCCGGTCGCGGCCCCGGAACTCATGAGCCGCTACCGTTCGGAGCCTCGCAGCAAAGCGCTGCTCACCCGGTTGCGACTGCCTGAGTACTGGCGCGTGGTCGGTTGGCCGGATATCTGTCGGCCGCTGGAGGAAGACGATTTCGAGTGCAGCTGACGCATTCCGCCTGGTGAAGCGATCTGTTCGCCGGCACGTCGGTCCGCCTGTTTGAACCCCCGCCTGAATGGTGGGGTTTTACGAACAGGTTCATCCTTAAACAGAAAAGCCCCCTATGGGGGCGAGAGTGGCAGGAATGAGACTCGCTGCCAGTGCATGCAGTCCCGGTCCGGGCTCCCTGGTGGCCGGGCGGCATGCCGTCGTTCAGTCAAGACGATGCAGGCCGAGTTCCCGCGCCTGTGCGCGCGCCTGCAGATACTCGCTCCTGGTGATCTGCCGGTCGAGGGGCGGATTCTCGCCGGCCCGGTAGCAGGGGCGGTACTGGTCCATGATGTTGACGTAGGTGTCCGTCGAGATTTCTTCAGCCAAAAAGGCCAGCACCCGGTCGGTACCCGACAGGTTGTCGGGCAGAACCAGGTGGCGCAGCAGCAGTCCCCGCCGCGCGATGCCGCTCTCGTCCAGCCGCAGGTCACCGACCTGCCGATGCATTGCCTTCACCGCGGCGCGATTGACCTCCACGTAGTCGCGCACGTGAGAGAGGCGGCGCGCGATTGCGGAGTCGCCATACTTCATGTCCGGCATGTAAATGTCGATGATGCCGTCGAGCAGTTCCAGTGCTTTCGGGCTGTCATAACCGCCGGTGTTGTAGACCAGGGGCACCGCCAGCCCGTCGTTAGCTGCAATCGCGACGGCGGCGATGATTTGCGCCACGACATGGCTCGGCGACACGAAGTTGATGTTGTGGCAGCCCTGACTCTGCAGCCGGAGCATCATGTCCGCGAGCTCTACGGGGCCCACTTCGTGGCCCCGGCCTTTCTGGCTGATGTCCCAGTTCTGGCAGTACGTGCAGCGCAGATTGCACCAGCTGAAAAAAATCGTGCCGCTGCCCTGCCGGCCGCGCAGCGGGAGTTCCTCGCCGTGATGCGGGCCGTAGCTGTGGACAACGGCCGCTTCACCGGTCCGGCAGACGGCCCCGCTGACGGTCTCACGGCGGTTGACGCGGCAATACCGCGCGCAGAGGTCGCAGTCCTCCAGCCGCCGCCAGGCCCTGGCGGCGCGTTTGGCGAGTTCACCGGACTTCGCCGGCTCGAGGTAAGCGGGTTTCACCGCTCTCCATGATACCCGTGAAAAAAGAGGTCAGCGTCGTTTCAAGACAGGCTCGGAAGGACCCGGACCGGGGTCGCAGGGCAGATGCGGGGCGGCCCGGGAGCCGACTAATTGAAAAGCCGGTCCCATTCCGCCCGGGTCAGGGTTGCCCTCAGTTCATCGCGCAGCGGCAGCAACCGATCTTCGGCATCCCTGGCTGAATCGCGTTGCCGATCCATCAGGTCACGGAACTGGTCCGTCGAGGCCTGTTGCTGGCGCATCAGTTCCAGCATCGCCTGGCCATAGGCTTCAAAGTCCTCCAGGGCCGGTCCGGAGACAGCCTCCCAGCGATCGAACTGGCGGAGCACCTCGTTGCGGCGCGTTTCCTCGATCTGCATTTTCTGCACGTCCTTGCGCAACGACTTGACCGACTTGCCGCTGGCGAAAGTGCCGATCGCTGCGCCGCCGCCGAGGAGCAGGCTGCCGAGAATGATCAGCATGATCTGTCCGCGCTGGAACCTGCGGTGCCTCATCCGGACCCCTTGAGCGCGGCATCCAGCATGGACCGGATGATCCTCGTTTCCTGCTCACGGAGGGACTGCCATTCAGGCCCTGTGACCGCTGCGGCCATGGCCAGGTGCAGTTCGACAAAGCGCGCCTGGCTGGCCCGCTGACGCTCACGAAACGCCGCGCTCAGGCGGTGCAGATCCTCCGCATCGCTATCGTAATCGGTGAAGGCCCGGCGGTACTCGCTGGCGAATTCAGCCGCATAGCGCTCGAAATCCAGGAGTTCGGATTCCAGTTCCCGGCAATTCGCCAAAAAGCGGTCGCGGCGGTCCGGATCGGCGACGACCGACCTTGCCGTCTCGCGCAGCTTGGCGAGACCGCCCTCCAGCGTATCGCCTGAGCCGGATTCCAGCAGGCTGCAGGAGGCCAGCAACAGGCTCAGGACCAGCGCGGCGTGGGCCCGGGTCATCCGTTGCGGTTTGAAGGGTTGCTTGGCTGACACTGCCCTTGTCCTTTCAGTGGGGGTGACTCCAATCCATATGGGAGCCTGCGAAAAATGGCTCTCGCCCTGTGTTCTCTCACCCCGGAGGCTCGTAACAGGTGCCGCTGAGCCGGGTCAGCAGGATGCTGCCGGAGCCTTCCACGCTATCGAATTCCAGCGTCATGTGATCGCAGTCCGTCGTGATGAACCGCCCGCTGCCCCACTCTTCGAGCGTGACCGGATCGCCCAGCAGGAACACGCCGCCGCTGGTCCGATAGATCGTGACGTCCCCCTGGTCGCCGGCGGCCAGACCCTGCATGACGAACCAGCGCTGATTGCCCTGGTCGTCATAGGTGTACCAGAAACTGACTACCGTCTGCCCGTCTTCGCGGATCTCCAGGGTCAGCCCCTGGCCGTCGGCGGCGGGATCGTACCAGGCGCCGTTGAACCGCTGATCCAGCCGGGGGTTGAGTACCGGCAGAATCTGCGTGGCCAGCATGACGTCGACATTGGGGCCGTTGTAATCGTAGTTGTCGGCAGTGGTGACCACCACCAGGTCGAGTTCCGGTAGCACGAATATAACCTGGCTGCCCCAGCCCGAGGCAAAATAGACGTGCCAGGAACGGCCGCGCACGTCCGGGATTTTTGCGATCCACCACTGGTAGCCGTGCCCGGAGTCGGGATCGGTGAAGAAGTCCGAGTTGCCGGAATGGCTGTACCTGACCCAGGAGGCATCGACCCACGACTGATCGAGGAGCCGCCGGCCCTGGTAGACCCCGCCCTGCAGGTACAGCTCGCCGATCCTCACCATGTCACGGGCCCGCAGCCAGAGCCCGAACCCCAGCGGCGGGTCCTCGTCGGGGTTCGGCCAGTCCGTCAATCCGTGGCCCATGCCGTCGGGGCTGTAGCCTTCCCAGTGGTATTGCGCAAGGCCCAGCGGACCGAACAGCTCCTGGACGGCGAAAGCCTCCGGCCCCATGCCGGTGGCCACGCGGACGATGCGGCTCATCAACGTGGAAGCGCCCGTGCTGTAGGAGAACTTGCCGCCAGGCGGCGCATCCGTCGGGCGCGTCGATACGTATTGGTACCAGTCGCCGGAGTTGATCATCTGCTGGACCGGGTTCAGCGGATTGCGGTAATCCACCGATGCTTCGTCCCAGGCGATGCCATGCCGCTGCTGCAGGACCTGCTCGACCGTGATCGCCGCCTTGTCCGCATAGGGGTCCGAGGTCATCGGGTACAGGCCCGAGAAAAAGGGGCCGAGACCCTGTTCCGGCTGGAGTTTGCCCTGCCGATGCGCGATGCCGATCAGCGCCGACCCGATGCTCTTGGTCACCGACTGGACCTGGTGCAGCTCCCCGGGCCCGGAGCCCCGGAAATAGTCTTCGTAAATGATATCGCCGCGGCGGGACACGATAACGGCTTTGAGGTTGCCGTAACTGCCCTGCTCGATGGACTCACTGAGCCCGTCGAAAGGCTGCGCCGCCAGGAACGGCGTCCAGTAAACCAACAGGATGATCAGCAGGCGCTTCATCGTTCAGCCCATGGCTTCTCACCGCACCTTCCCGCACCTGGTGTGCTGGTGCAAGTGAAGGAAGTCACGCTGCACGGACCGGACCGGTCCCGACATTGCCGGCCACAGCAAGCCGCGACGTCGGCGACGAGCGCGTAATGGCGGACGGTGAAGGCCGCGGCAGGCAAAGCCGAGGGCTCCATGGGACAATAGGCCCCATCCGGATCTGGAGGACCTGGCCATGGACCATTCGCAACCCGTTACCCCCTGGGCGCTGGTCACCGGCGCCTCCGCCGGAATCGGTGCGGAGTTCTGCCGGCAACTGGCCGCCCGCGGCTATTCCCTGGTGCTGGTGGCGCGCCGCCGCGAGCGGCTCGAGCAGCTCGCCGACGAACTGCAGCGTCAGCACGCGATCGATTGCCGGGTCCTGCCGCTGGACCTGGCCCGGCCGGACGCCGCGCGCGTCATCGAGTCGGCCTTGGGCGAGGCTTCCATCGAGGTCGAGTTCCTGATCAACACTGCCGGCTATGGCGTGCCCGGCACGCTCACGGAGCCGGACTGGCAGACCCAGGCCGATTGCCTCAACGTGATGCTGAATTCGGTGATCGAACTGTGCTGGCGCCTGTTGCCGGCCATGCAGCGCAACCACAGGGGTTTCATCGTCAATGTCGCTTCCCTGGCCGGCCTGGTGCCCGGCTCGCCGCGGCACACGCTGTACGGTGCGACCAAAGCCTTCCTGATCCGATTCTCGGAGTCGTTGGCCATGGAAAACCTCGATACCGACGTGGCCGTCTCCGCGCTGTGCCCCGGTTTCACCCATTCCGAGTTTCACGACGTGATCGGTACCCGCGACAGTGTCAGCAGCATGCCGGCATGGATGTGGATGGACGCGGACGAGGTGGTCCGTTACGGCATCGAGTCGGTGACCCGCCAGCCGCCCCGCGTCATCGCCGTGCCCGGCCGGGTCAATCGTTTCATCGCGATGCTGGCGCGTAAGCTGCCTCTGAGCCTCTCGCAATCGATTGCGCAAAGGCAGTCGCGCCGCTGGCGCAAGCGCGACTGATGCGAACGCGCTCGTTCTATAACGAACCTAATTTGTATCCATGCTTCTCGCCGGCGAGGTGACGGACCGCTCAGCGGCCGCCAGCCGCGGATCGACGTTGACCCGCCGCAGGTCGCCGCCGGCCAGTTCCAGCACGCGCGGATCCATGACCTTCCGCCACAGCGGCGGAACGTAGGAGAGCAGGAACATGCCGAAGTAGCCGCTGGGCAACTGCGGCACGTCGTCGAAATGGCGCAGCGACTGGTAGTGGCGGGCCGCCCAGGCGTGGTGGTCGGAGTGCCGCTGCAGGTGGAAGAGCATCAGGTTGGAGACGACGTGGTTGGCGTTCCAGGAATGGTGAGGCTGGCAACGCTCGTACTTCCCGTTCGAATCCTTCGCCCGGAGCAACCCGTAGTGCTCGACGTAGTTGGCGCTGGTGAGCTGCCACCAGGCCCAGGCCGCCTGCACCAGCAGAAAGGACAGAACGGCCGGACCGAAAGCCAGCACCAGGCAGGCATACAGCGGCAGCGAGAGCGCGTACGACTGCAGGATCTCGTTGCGCCAGCTCCAGGTGCGGAATCCGCAACGCCCCAGCCGCTCGCTTTCAAGCCGCCAGCCGCGCCGCAGGCCGCCGGGAATTTCGCGCAGCGCGAACCGGTAGATGGACTCGCCGTAGCGGGCGCTGGCGCTGTCCTCGGGCGTCGCCACCTCGGCATGGTGACCGACGTTGTGCTCCATCGTGAAATGCCCGTAGACCGGCACCGCCAGGACCATCCTGGCCGCCAGGCGGTCGACCGGCGTCTTCTTGTGTCCGAGCTCGTGGCCGGTGTTGATGCCGACACCGCTGACCGCGCCCACCAGGAGGCTCAGCGCGAGGAACCCGCCCAGGCCGGGGTCCTGGGTGGCGACGAACCAGGCGCCCCCCACCAGCACGACAAAATGCAGGGGCACCGTCAGGTAGTTGAGGACACGGTAATAACCATCCGCCTCCAGCTGGGGCACGAGCTGCTCGGGCGGGTTGCTGCGGTCGTTGGCGAACAGGTGGTCGAGCAGCGGCAGTCCACCGTAAACGAATGCCAGCGGCAGCCACAGTAACCATTCCCGGCCGCTCCATAGCGCCAGCCCCATGCCGACAAAGGGGATCAGCGGAAACAGCACCGACAGCATCCACAGGTAGCGCTTGTGGTCGACATAGCGGATCAGGCCCAGTTCCGGATCATCGCAGGTGAAGACTTTCATCGGCAATTGTGCTGCTTTTCAGAGTGATAACGGCGCCCATGATCCCATCTCAGCGTGGGTCGGGACAGTTCCGCTATTGACAGTTTCTGGTCATTAAATGCCAAAATAGTCCAGCATGCCTTCTGAAGACCATATGCAGAACTGGCGGGTGCCGCCCGCCTACCTGAAACTTTTCCTGCAGTTCGCGGGGGAAGCCGGACTGCCGCCCGGCCGGTTGCTGGCCGGCACCGGTCTGCGGGCGGAGCGCCTGCTGCACAGCGACCAGGCGGTCGACCTGGCGGACACCCGCCGGGTGCTGTCCAACGGGACCCGGATTTTCGGTGCCGGCTGGCATCTGGCCCTGGCCCGGCAACTGACCATCTCCCATCATGGGCCACTGGGTTTTGCCGTGGTTACGGCGCCCGACATGCGCGCGGCCGTGGACGTGCTGGCGCGCTTCAACGGCACGCGCAGCGCGTTTGTCTGGCTGGCGGGCAACGAGGAGGACGATGAATATGTCCTTCGCGTTTACGAAGCCGTCGGGCTCGGGGCCGAGCGCGAGGCCCTGATTGAGATCGTCATGATCTCGATCCAGAACATGCTCGAGCGGCCGCTGGGCCGGGAACTCCGGGGCGCGCGAATCGGGCTCGCCTACCCGGCGCCTGTCTATGCCGAACAACTCGCCAACAGCTTTCATGCGGGCCTGGAATTCGACGCCGGCGGTCACCTGCTGAGCTTTCCCGCGGCTTGGCTGCATGAGCCGTGCATACTTCACGACGCGGCCATGCACCGCTACCTGCTGTCGCGCTGCGAGGAGGACCTGCGGGCGGCGGCCGGAGTCCTGCCCGCGGAGGTCGCCGTCCGCCAGGCCCTGCTGGCCAGCCCCCAGCGGCTGCCGAGCCTGGGCGACATCGCCGCCGACCAGCACGTGTCACCGCGCACGCTGATACGCCGCCTGAAGCGCGGCGGCACCTCGTACAAAGCCATTCTGGAGGACGTCCGCCGCACCCTCGCGGCCGACTACCTGCGGCACTCCGAGATGAGCGTCGCGGCGATCGCGTTCCGGCTGGGCTACCAGGATCCGTCGAATTTCGGCCGGGCTTTCCGCGGCTGGTTCGGGGTCTCGCCGGGCCGCTACCGCGCCCGCAGCCGGGCAAAGGAGCCGGGGGCGAGAGAACGGACGCGAGACTTCTTCTAGGCCGAACTGCTCGGCCGCTGCGAGAGTTCCGCGTGCCAGCGGCGGATGTGGGGCCACCGCTCCAGCACCGGCAGCTTGATCCAGCCGGCAAAATCCACGCAGACGAAGGCGCCGATATCGGCCACGGTGTAGCGGTCGAGCGCGACGTAGGGCGACTCCGCCAGGCGGCCGTCGAGGACCTGCATGAACTCCTCCAGCCGCCCGCGGCCGCGTTCCGCCAGCGCCGGAATCTGCTCGAAGCCCCTGGGCCCCGTCAAGGCCCGGCCGGCGAATCCCCTGGCGAAATTGCGCAGCGCCTCGGCCCCCGCCAGGAAGCCCTCGGTCATCACCTGCTCGTGCCAGTTCATGACCAGCGCCTGTTCGCGACCGTCGCGCCCCATCAGGTTCGGTTCGGGGAACTGCGATTCCAGGTAGTGGCAGATGGCCAGCGTGTCGGTCAGGCGCGTCCCGTCATCGAGTTCGAGCACCGGCACCGTGCAGCGTGGATTGATCTTCCTGAACGCCTCGGACAGCTGTTCCCCGGTGCGCAGGTCGACCTGCACGGTCGGGATCTCGATGGCCTTCTCGGCCAGGAAAATGCGCACGCGGCGGGGGCTGGGAGCGGTTTTGCAGTCGTAAAATTTCATTGCGGCCGACCGGTCGGGAAAGAGCCGTCATTTTACGCATTATTCCCGATCACTTCCCATCACCGGGGTGTTATCCTCAAGCGTCCTGTCAATACCGAGACCCGCACATGCCCGGCCTGCTGCCCGATGTTGATCCCGACGGCCTGCTCGAATACTCCGTGGTGTTCACGGACCGCTCGCTCAACCACATGTCCAGCGCCTTCCAGGCAGTCATGAAGGACATATCCGAGACGCTCAAGCGCGTCTACAACGCCGCTGCGGTGGTCGTGGTGCCGGGTGGCGGCACCTACGGCATGGAGGCGGTGGCCCGGCAGTTCGCCGGCGGCAAAAAATGCCTGGTCATTCGGAACGGCTGGTTCAGCTACCGCTGGTCGCAGATTCTCGAGCAGGGCGGCATCGCAGCGGAAATAACGGTCATGAAGGCAACCCGGACCGGTGGCGGCCCGCAGGCGCCGTTCGCCCCCGCGGCGATCGATGAAGTCATAGCGCGCATCGCAGCGGAACGGCCCGCCGTGGTCTTTGCGCCGCACGTCGAGACGTCGGCGGGCATGCTGCTCCCGAAAGACTACATCCGGGCGGTCGCCGACGCCGTGCACGCCGTGGACGGCCTGTTCGTGCTGGATTGCATCGCCTCCGGAGAACTGTGGGTCGACATGCAAGCCAGCGGCGTGGATGTCCTGATCTCGGCACCCCAGAAGGGCTGGAGCGCATCCCCCTGCAGTGGCCTCGTGATGCTCGGCGATACCGCGCTGAAGTCCATCGAGGACACCCGGTCCAGCAGCTTCGCCTGCGACCTGCGCAAATGGCTGGAAATCATGCAGGCCTACGAGAACGGCGGCCACGCCTACCACGCGACCATGCCCACCGACGCGCTGCGGAAATTCCGTGACACCATGAAGGAGACCGAAGCATACGGCTTCGACCGTGTTTGCGAGGAACAGATCGAACTCGGCCGGCGCGTTCGCGAACTGCTGGAAAGCCGGGGCTTCCACAGCGTGGCCGCCGCGGACTTCCAGGCGCCGGGCGTGGTGGTCAGCTATACCGGCGACCCCGATCTCCAGAATGGCAGGAAGTTTCTCGAACAGGGCTTGCAGATTGCGGCCGGCGTGCCCCTGATGTGCGACGAGGGCGACGACTACCGGTCGTTTCGTATCGGCCTGTTCGGCCTGGACAAACTGCATCACATCGACCGAACGGTCGGATTCCTCGCGAACGCCCTGGATCAAATAGACCCGCGCTGAGCGCCGCGCCACACCCCGGCTGGTCGGTGGCCCGGCATCCCTGGTCTAGCCCGAACATTGCACCAGCCGGACTTGGCTCTTTTCCCAAGATATTGAATCGTAACAATTATTTGAAGCCCATTGGCCAAATTGGAAAAGCACAGTTTGTCCCCGAGCCAAGCCCTATCCCGGCCCTGGCTGGTCCAG
>CALKKN010000013.1 GCA_937995275.1 uncultured Lysobacterales bacterium
CAACCCCGGGTTTCCGATGTTCAGTGAAATGATCTCGTATCCCTGACGCTCCAGATCCAGGGCTCGATGCGCCAGTTCGCCACGGATTTCGTAGCGGACGCCTTCCAAAATGCTGTTGGTGGATATCGGCATCTTGTGCATGCAGAAAACCCCGGTGGCAAATCCTGAGGATAGCCCCTCGGGCCGCGCTTGTCTCTGCCCCGGATGGCCGATTCGCAAGCGCCTGACCTGCGTCAAACGGGAGGCGGCAAATGATTCATTGACAGGAATGAATAAATAGGGCTAACCTGATTTACATGAATCCGTTCCACCGCCACATGGTCTGCTGTCGCTGTTGCGCCTGTATGCGCGCGAGCCTGCCTTGCGGTGCCTGCCTGAACTGAACTGAATCCACCCCCCGACAGAGCAACCACCGCAACGGCAAGCCGGGGCGGAAGAAATCGGTGTGCGCCCCGGTCCGTTATGAAAACTGGAGAGCCGCACGATGAACCGACAACCGAACGCTCAAACCCTCGATAGCCTGCCACGCCCGGAAGACCGGCCCAGGCGCCATGTCTACGAAAATGTGGCGGACCTGATTGCCGATCCCGAAAACCCCACGCCGATGGTACGCCTGAGTGCGCGCAGCCGTCCCTCGCCGGAGTTCGACATCTATGTCAAGCTCGAGCGGAACAACCCGTTCGGCTCCATCAAGGATCGCACTGCACTGTTCCTGATGCGGGGCACACCGCTGACCGAAGGCCAGGTCCTTACCGAACCCACGGCCGGCAATACCGGCATCGCCCTGGCGGCGCTGGCCAACGCCCAGGGCACCCCGATCGAACTGGCATTGCCGGACGGCACGCCGGAGGAGAAAAAGGCTCTGCTGCGTTTCCTCGGCGCCGAGTTGCTGGAGGTCGAAGACGAGTTATGCCCCCTCTTCCCGACGGAGGGCGCGCGCGGCGTTGTCAAGAGCCTGGTCGAGAGCGCCGCCTTCAACGGCCGCTATGTCAGCCCGAACCAGTACGAAAACCAGCTCAACGTGGAAGCCCACTACCGCACGACGGGGCCTGAGATCTGGAACCAGACCGAGGGCCGAATCGACTACTTTTTCGCCGCGTTCGGCACCTGCGGGACCATCACGGGCGTTGGCCGTTACCTGAAGGAACGCAATCCGGACGTCAGGATCATCGGCATCGAGCCGGCATCCAGGCAGCACAAGCTGTCCGGCATCAAGAAAATCAGCAACCTGCCGGAGGAACACCGGCCCAGAATCCTGGACTATTCGCTGATCGACGACATCATCGCGGTCGAGGACCGCGAGGCCTTCGAGGCCGGCATCCGGCTGGCCCGCACCGAGGGCCTCATGGTCGGGCCCACGACCGGCGCCTGCCTGCACGCAGCGCAACAGGTGGGCGCGGGGGCCAGCGGGGTCGCCGTGGTGATTTCGCCCGACGATGCGACCAAGTACGTCAGCGCCTACGCCGAGTACCTGAAACCGGAATGACAGCGGGGTGTTTCTAACAGCCCATCGTCGTCAGCGTCGCATCGAGGAAATCGTGACCGCGCCGGCGGTCGAGGGCGCCATCGCGGCAGGCCGTTTCGCCGAACTCGACCCCGGCCCGGTCGGCCGCTGAAGCCGACGCGGGGTCGAAAATGAGGCTTGGTACCGGGTCGGCCGTGTGCGCGCCGACATTGCTGTCGGTGGTGTGGTCCGAAGTCACGGCCACCACCACGCCCGCCGCCGCCAGTGGCCCCAGCGCCCCGTCGAGGCGCTCGAGGACATCCCGCTTGGCCACAGGGCGACGATCGTGGCCGCAAAGGTCCGGCGCTTTCACGTGCAGGAAGACGAGGTCGTAGTCGTTCAATGCGCTGAGGGCTGCCGCCACCTTTCCATCCAGGTCGGTATCCAGCGCGGCAGTAAACGCAGGATTTTCCACCGTGTCCAGGCCCATCACGCGGGCCAGGCCCAAAACGGTGTTGCAGCCCGCGACCACGGCGGCCCGCGCCCCTCGCTGACTGACGATGTTGCCCGGGCCGAACCAGGAACCCGCGCCGCGGGTGATCACCCCATTGGCCAGCGGCTTTCCGGCCCGCTGCCGTTCGTCGTTCACCGCGTGGCCGCGCAAGCGTTCATGGGCCTCGCTTGTGAAGCGATTGATCTTGGCCGCGGTTCGCGCCGCTGCCGGATGCAGCGGGCGGCACTCGGGCAGATAGCCCGGAGCATTGAGTTCGCCGGGATCCGTGTCGCTGATGTCTGGATGCAGTCCGGGCCCGCTCAGCACCACAACGCCTCGATGCTGGTCGGTGGGACGGAATTCCGCCCGCACGCCGTCACCGAGATCGACGTCCCGCAGGGACTCGGCCAGTTCGGCCGTCGCTTCCGTAACGCGGCCGGCCCGGCGGTCGGTAACGAACAGCCCCTCGTGCCGTTCTTCGACGGTGGCGAGATTGGCCCGGACCGCGACCTCCCCCGACCGCAGGGGCCGCCCCGCGCCCGCCGCTTCCACGGGACCCCGCTTCAGGCGGTCCGCCTGCCCGGGGGGCAGCCCGAGCAGCAGTCCGACCGCGGAATCGGTATTCGGCACGATCCCGGGGCCGATGGGGTCCATCAGGCCGAACCGGCCCGCTGCGGCCATGGTGTCCAGGTTCGGGGTGCGCGCCGCCTCCAGCGGCGTCCGCCCGCCCAGGCCGGCGACCGGCAAGTCGCCCAGGCCATCGACGATGAGCAGCACCGCCCGGCGCCGTGCAGACGTCATGGCCCGAGGCCCAAACCGGCCCCGGACCACGCCTGTACCCGCCGTGGCCGCATCAGCTCGCCAGGTCCGCCACCAGGTCGCGCCATGCCACCTCGGATCCGCGGCGAATCATGGCGCCTGCCACATCCCCGAACACCGCGTCGGGCGATCCGTCGAACTGGCGGGCCAGCTCCTGGTTGACGTGCAGGATCACCTGCTGCACCGCCTTTTCCTTGTCCTCGTTGGGAATGATGGGCACGTCGCAGCGGTCGGCCTCGGACATCAGGAATGACTGCAGGCTCCAGATCGAATCGAACTTGGACAGATAACGCTTGGCCCGGCGTTGGGGCACGAGCTCGCCGCGGCCCCGCAGCCGCGCCTTGAGTTCCTTCGGTCGCAATACCGCGAGCGTTACGTGAACCACGACCGCACCTGCCTTGTGCGGCGCGCGCTCCCCGAGCTCGGGATAGGCATGCACGCCCTCCAGGATCATCGGAACGCCCTCCTCCACCGCGCGCTGCATGACGGCCTCGCAGGCCACCGCCAGCAGCTCGGCCTGGCTGCGGTAGCCGTCGGCGATCAACTGCTCCCGGCTGCGGTCTTTGAGGCCCCTGATCGGCAGCGCCTTCCAGGCGTTGAAGGTCGAGCAGTGCAACACCGGCGACAGCCGCTCCGGGATCATCATTCGCATGACTTCCCGCAGCATGTCGGTGGACTGGGTCCGCACGATGTCGAGCAGATGGGCGACCTCCGTGGCAATGGTGCTTTTGCCGGTGCCGACCGCACCACAGATGAGCAGCAAGAGAGGCCTCGAGCTGCGCTGGAATTCGAACCACACCCGGTAGCGCTCGGCCGCCTTGTGCGACACCTCCTGCTGCAGGCAAGCATAGGTCAGGTAACCGAGCTGGCTGGTTGCCAGCGAACTGATGCCGTCCGCCAGCAACTGGTCGTAGATCAGTTCGGTCGTCTGCTCGGCCTTGTCCGGCTTGAGACCGCTGGCCTGGAGGTAGCGCTCGTGCCTGCCCCGGGAAAAGGCCACGCGCGTGCCGCTGGCGCTCTCGACCTCGATCCGGGCCGGCGCGGCCGCCGGCATGCCGTAGCTCTCCAGCGTGTCTTCGTGCCCGGCCCGTTTCAGTCGCGCGCTGACCTCGCGCCTCAGGTCCCCGGAGCCGATTTCGGATACGTCAGAGAGATCGTCCCGCACACTGCCGGCTATCTTCGAGGCCGCGTCGAACGGCAGGCCGGCATCCAGCAAACTGCGGATCAGGATGCCGCGCAGAAACGGCACGCGCGTGTTCTCTTTCTGATTGACGACTACGGTTTTCAACGGTATTCAATGGTCCCATGTGGTTCGCGTGCGGCAGGTCGGTCCGGTTTTTCTGTCTGTGCCCCGGATTATCTGCGCTAGCCGCCGGGCCACGCAAGTCCGGTCGGGGTCGGGCTGCGGGAACCCGCGATGTGGTATCTTTCACGGTTGGGGAATGGCGCCGGCCGGCGCGCGCGAGTGGAGTCAATGTTTCAGACCGCCGAACTGGGCATCAAGGTATCCAAGAAGGAATTCAAGCTTCGTGAGTTGGCGCTCCGCGAGAGCCTGCTGGAACTGCAGCAGAGGCTCCGCCAGGAAGGCCAGTTTCCCGTCATCGTGGATTTCGCTGGCGTTCGGGGCGCCGGCAAGGGCACGTCCACGAACTTCCTGAACAAGTGGATGGACAATCGCTGGATTGTCACCCACGCCTACTCGGAGCCGACCGACGAGGAACGCGCGCGGCCGACGTTCTGGCGCTTCTGGCGGCGGCTGCCGCCGCGGGGTCAGCTCGGGATTTTCCTCAGCGGGCGCTATTCGCGACCCCTGCTCGATTACGTTTACGAGAACATCGGCCAGGACGAGTTCCGGCATCAGCTCGACCGCATCAACAACTTCGAAAAGGCGCTGGCCGACGACGGCGCCCTGGTCCTGAAGTTCTGGATGCACATCAGTCAGGAAGTTCAGCACAAGCGTCTGAAAGCCCTTGAAAAAGACCCGCTGCGCAGCTGGCGCATGTCGTCCATCGACTGGAAACACTACGAGATGTACGACCGCTTCATCGATGCGGCCGAGCAGATAATCGCCCACACCAACACCGGCCACGCGCCCTGGGAAATCGTCGAGGGAGAGGACTTGCACTACCGCAGCCTGCGCGTCGGCGAGGAACTGCAAATGATGCTCGAGCGGCATCTGACCAAGGAACCGATCAGGCAGAAATACCTCGCGGACATGCGCGAACAGGTGCACCAGAAGGTCATCGAGGCGCAGGCCGGCGAAGGCGCAGGCAATCGCGCAATGACCATCCTCGACGGGCTGGACTTTTCCCTGGCGCTGGATAAAAAGGACTACCGCGAGCAGCTAGCCGCCTGCCAGGCGCGTCTCGTCAGGCTGCACCAGAGCGCGGCCGCGCGAAACAGTTCCACCGTCCTCGTGTTCGAGGGGCCGGACGCGGCGGGTAAAGGCGGTGTCATCCGGCGGATCACCGAGCCGCTGGACGCCCGCTACTTCAAGGTGTTCCCCTTCGCCGCGCCCACCGACGCCGAACTGGCCCACCACTATCTGTGGCGATTCTGGAATTGCATCGGCCGCGCCGGCCGCATGGGGATTTTCGACCGCAGCTGGTACGGCCGCGTCCTGGTCGAGCGCGTCGAGCGCTTCGCCGGCGATGACGAATGGCGGCGGGCCTTTGCCGAAATCAACGACTTCGAGGACCAGTTGATCGAGCATGGCATCGTGCTGCTCAAGTTCTGGCTCCAGATCAGCAAGGAAGAACAGTTGCGGCGGTTCAAGGAGCGGGAGGAGACCCCTTACAAGCGCTGGAAGCTCAGCGACGAGGACTGGCGCAATCGCGAACGCTGGGACGACTACGCGACGGCCGCGCACGAGATGATCCAGCAGACCTCCGTGATGAAGTCGCCGTGGGTACTCGTCGAAAGCGAGAACAAGGCCTACGCGCGGATCAAGGTGCTACGGACCGTGTGCGATGCCCTCGAGCACCGGCTGGAGAACCGAAGCCAGGGGGGCGGGGATTGAGCAAAACCAGATTTCCGGGGCACCCCCACTTCCAGAACTTCCCCGAAACGGCGGGCCGCTACCCGCGGATCGGTCCGGGCGATCCACCGCCCTTCATGACCTACAACGACCACGGCCGCGCCCCGGTGCTGATCGTCGCGGACCA
>CALKKN010000014.1 GCA_937995275.1 uncultured Lysobacterales bacterium
CTGGACCAGCCAGGGCCGGGATAGGGCTTGGCTCGGGGACAAACTGTGCTTTTCCAATTTGGCCAATGGGCTTCAAATAATTGTTACGATTCAATATCTTGGGAAAAGAGCCAAGTCCGGCTGGTGCAATGTTCGGGCTAGTGGAATCCCGTGAGCGGGATCACCCGGCCCGGTGATCCGCGGACGGCTGTAGTTCGTCGATGCCGATGACGGCTCGGCGCCGGCCGGAAGCCAGGGGCTCGTCCGCCAGTTTCCGGTTGGCCGTGAGTACTTCGGGGCTGGACCAGGGCCGCTCGTGCCAGAGATGCAGGACGACCGCGGTCCAGCGCACGGTTCGCGGCTTGACGCCGGAGAGCTCGAGCCGGTAGCCGAAGTCGGCGTCTTCGAAACCATAGGTGAAACGGTGGTCGAAGCCGTTGATCGCTTCCGCGTCCTCCCGGTAGCAGGACGAGTTGCTGCCCAGCCAGTACAGCGTCGTGCGTGAGTGCCGGTTGAGTTGCTGGCGCAGGCCGTAGGGGAGCGACAGCCGCAGGTAGCGCCGGTCGAAGCCGCGGCCCTGGCGCGTCAGCCAGGCCGCCGAGAACGCCTGGCCGCCACGGATGGCGGCTTCGGTGACACGATCGCTGAGATTCCGCCCGAGCCGGATCAGGCTGCCGTTCAGGTAGTGCCCGGGGCGCGCCTCCAGGACGTGCTGATTGATGAAATCGGGGTGCGGGATACAGTCGCCGTCGATGAACAGCAGGTACTCACCGGAGGCTGCCAGAACCGACTTGTTGAGGATCACCGTCTTGCGGAAGCCGTCGTCCTCGTGCCACACATGTTGGAGGGGATAGCCGCAGTCGCGCGCCACACTCGCGATCAAATCCCGGGTTTCCTCGCCGGACCCGTCGTCGGCGACCAGGACCTCGTAGCGCGCGTACGACTGCTGACCGAGTGCCAGCAGGCAGCGGCGCAGCAGGTGCGGCTGGTTATAGGTGGAGACGATGACGGAAACAAGTGATGGATGAGATGTGTTCATGGGATTTTCCCGGGAGAATTTTACACGCATACCATGGTGCCGGGCCATGGCAATCGGGCGGCCGAGGCCGTACAATCTCTTATATTAATTAGTTCTAATGTGAGGTACGGCAAATGACTGGCATGGCCTATGAGGTCACGATGAACGAATCCTACGAGCAGGCGCTGCCCAAGGTCATCGAGGCCCTGAAGGAGGAAGGCTTCGGCGTCCTGACCCGAATCGACGTGCACGACGCCTTCAAGGAAAAACTCGGCGTCGATTTCAGAAATTACTCCATTCTCGGCGCCTGCAATCCCCCGCTGGCGCACCGGGCGCTGTCCAATCGCCCCGATGCCGGGCTGATGCTGCCCTGCAACGTCATCGTCGAGGAACAGGGCGGCGGTACGTTGGTTCGGATCGTCGATCCGGCCGCCATGATGCAGGCTGGCGGGCTGGCCGGGGATCCGGTCCTCGAAGAGGTGGGTGGCGAAGCCGAGGAGCGGTTGCAGCGCGTCGCCGAGGCGCTGAAGAACTGATTGCGGCATACTGGGCACCCGGTACGCCGGCCATGAGCCGGCGCCTTTCCGGTTTTTCTTGGGTGCCCCAGTCGAGCTGACCGCATGTCGGAAAACAACATTCCCCAAAAGGGGCTCCGCAAGGAAATCAGTCAGCTCGGCTTCGGTGCTATCGCACTGAACGGCACGATCGGGGCGGGCATCTTCGCCCTGCCGGCGATCGCCATCGAGCTCGCAGGGCTGTTCAGCCCGTGGATTTACGTGCTCTGCGGCTTGCTGATCATGCTGATCGTTTTCGTTTTTGCGCGGGCGGCCAGCTATTTCAGCGACACCGGCGGCCCGGTGACCTACGCGGGCCGCGCGTTCGGCCCCTTCGCGGGGTTTCAGGCCGGCTGGCTGCTGACGCTCTCGCGGGCGGCGGCGTTCGCTGCCAATGCCCACCTGATGATCACCTACGCGGGCTGGCTGTGGCCGCCGTTGCTGGACGGCGCCTGGCACACGGCCGCCGTGCTCGCGATCTGCGTTCTGCTCGCGATCATCAATGCCATCGGAATCCGGCAGAGCATGATGGCGATTTTTGCGCTGACGGTGCTCAAGCTGCTGCCGCTGACATTGCTCGTGCTGCTCGGGATCGGCCAGTTCGATCCGGGCATTTTCACCGATGCCGACGTGCCGCCGCTGAATTCGCTGGGCGAGACGATGCTGGTGGTGCTCTACGCGTTCGTCGGTTTCGAAAGCGCGGTCATCCCGGCCGGGGAAGCACGCGACGCGCGCCGGGACATCCCGCTGGCGCTGGTCCGCACGGTCCTCGCCATTACCGCGTTCTATTTCCTGATCCAGGTCGTGACGGTGTCCGTGGCGCCGGAAGTGGCCGACAGCAAGACTCCACTGGCCGATGTCGCCCTGGTGCTGATGGGCACGGCCGGCGCGGGCCTGCTGACGCTGGGCGCCGTGTTCTCGATCGGCGGAAACCTGACCGCGAGCATGCTGTCGGCGCCGCGAATGGTATACGCGATGGCTCATATCGGCAGCATGCCACCCTGGTTCGGCGCCGTCCATTCGCGGTACCACACTCCGGCCAATGCAATCGGCTTCTACGCCGTGTTCTCGATCGTGCTGGCGCTCAGCGGCGGATTTGTCTGGCTGGCCGCGATGAGCACCGTGGTTCGCCTGCTGGTGTACGTGATGTGCATTGCGACCCTGCCGCGCCTGCATCGCCTGATCGGTGAATACGAGGGGCAGTTTCGGCTCTGGGGCGGCATGGCCGTGCCGGTTCTGGCCCTGGTCCTGAGCCTCTGGCTGATGACCCACGCATCGATGAAATCGTGGCTGGTCACGGCGGGGTTCATGGCTGTCGGCACGCTGCTGTACCTGTTCGCCGCGCGCGGGCGCGCCCAAATCGAGGGCGGTGCATAGGGCTCAGGCCGGCTTGTCCAACGGCGAACCGGGATCAGACCGTAAGCACTACCTTCTGGTACAGGCCGCCGAAATAGGTCTCGGAAGTGAGTTGTTCCGGGCGGACCGTCGGCGGCATGAATGCCGTCAGAGGCTTGCGCCAGAGGTCCATCGCGAAGGGCTCCAGCCAGGTCAGGACCGGTTTCATGACGTAACGGAAAGGGTTCCTGCGCCGCGGACCGTGATAGTCGACGAAGATCACCTTGCCGCCCGGTCGCGTTACGCGGATGGCTTCCGCGATGGTCTTGCGGCGGACGTCTTCAGGCTGTTCGTGCAGCAGGAAGAACACCACCGTCTGGTCGAACCGGGTGCCGCGAAACGTCAGCGCGCTGGAATCCTGGTGGTGGTATGAGACGTTGTCCCGACCGGCCAGTTTCTCGCGTGCGTTTTTCAGCTGGATCGGCGCCACGTCGACCAGTTCGAGGTTCGAGTCGCTTTCGCCCAGATGCCCGGCCAGCAGGTTGGAGAACTCGCCGTAGACGCAGGCTACCTGCAGGACCCGGCTGGCGGGCTGCACGGTCATCTCGTCGAGCACCGCCTGCGTCAACCGGCGCATGTTGCCCCACAGGATCAGGTTGACGACCCACTCGCGCTCGAAAAAATGCAGGGCCTTGGGATGCAGATAGGCCCACCAGTAAGTGTCCTGCAGGTAGTCGGGGATAGGCGGAGCGACCTGCAATGCCGCAGGCCGGGAGTCCGGTGCCGCGTAATCGCTGACCGTGTACCCGTAATTCTCCGCTACTGCTCTCGAGTCGTCGTTCATGTCGTCCGGGTTTTGGCTTCGTCTTGTATCAGATTCGATACAAATAAAAAGCCGTCAATACGGTGCCGACAGCGGCAACCAGGTAGACGGCGTTGGCAACTGCCTTGTCCTTTCTCACCCCGAAATCGTGGAACACGACCCGCAGGCGGTGAGCAGCATGCCACAAAGACAGGGAGATTACGAGAAACAGTACGGATTTGCCAACCCAATGCGACGCAAAAGCGTAAATCCGGTCGAATTCCAGGCCCGGCGGCACCGCTCCGATCGCCACCAGCAGAAACAGCCCGATCAGTGCCGGAAACAGGAAGGCACTGAGCGTGCCGCCCGCCGCGAACAGCCCCCAGACGACAGCTTTTTTGGCGATGCTCATGGAATCACCCCCACCAGCCAGGCCACGAACGCGGTCAGCAGGGCCCAGACGACATAGTGCGCCACCACGATGCTGCGGTCGGAGGCCTTCTTCTCACCGAGCTGAACCGGCATGGCTTTGGGCGCCAGCTTGAACCAGTCGAAGGTCATGTAGATCAGGAAGTAAATCAGCGCGACCGCATGGACTCCGACCATGACCGGGTTCTGCTGGGAGCGCAGGAATTCGGCCCAGCGGTCCGGCGACCCGGCCGCCAGCACGGCCAGGGCCCAGATGGTCAGGAAGCAGTAGAAGCCCACCAGCAGACAGGTCACTTCCCGGAGAATGTAGCGGCGGTAACGGCTGTTTTGCATGTACCAGGTCGTGTTCGACACCGGACGGATGTAGGGCCGGCGGCTCATGACTTGCCTCCCGCGAGTTTCTGCTTCCACCACTCGATGGCGCCGTCGACTTTCATCTGCTGGATGGCCGCAGCCGGATCGACGCTTTTCGGACAGACCTCGGAACATGCTCCGACGAACGAGCAGTCCCAAACCCCATGGTAATCCGCCAGGATGTCGAGGCGCTGCGATTTGCCCTGGTCACGCGAGTCCAGGTTGTAGCGCTGCGCCAGCGCCAGCGCGGCCGGGCCGATGAAGCTCTGGTCCAGCCCGTACTGGGGACAGGCCGCGTAGCAGCACATGCAGTTGACGCACATCGTGTACTGCTTGAACTTGTACAGCG
>CALKKN010000015.1 GCA_937995275.1 uncultured Lysobacterales bacterium
GGCCCGAGGCCACCGCCGAAACGATCAGGGACGGCTGGCTGTATACGGGCGACATCGGGGTTATGGACGAAGACGGCTTCCTGCAGATCGTCGATCGCAAGAAGGACATGATCCTGGTCTCCGGGTTCAACGTGTATCCCAACGAGATTGAGGAAGTCATCGTGCAGATGGACGGCGTGGTGGAAGTAGGCGTCATCGGCGTGCCCGACGAAAAGACGAGCGAAGCCGTCAAGGCCTACATCGTCTCGTCCGATCCGGCTCTGACCGCCGAACGGGTGCTGGCCCACTGCCGGGAATCGCTGACCAACTACAAGCGGCCCAAGTACGTCGAGTTCGTCGCCGACATCCCCAAGAGCCCGGTCGGCAAAGTGCTGCGCCGCAACCTCCGGGACATGAACGTGGAGTAGGGTAAATTGCCAGTCCGGCACGAATGCACCGCGCCGATTCGGGGAAATCCACCAGGAGCTGACCATGAAACTCGAAGGATCCTGCCATTGCCGAGCGGTGCGGTTCGAGGTGATGTCCCGACACCCGTATCCGTTCAACCTCTGCTATTGCTCGATCTGCCGCAAAACCGCCGGCGGGGGCGGGTACGCGATCAACCTCGGGGCCGAGTACTCGACACTCGAGGTCGAGGGTGAGGAACACCTGTCCGTCTACCAGGCGCGGATCGCCGACCCCGAGACCGGGGCCGTCACGATCAGCGAGGGCCGGCGGTTCTTCTGCAGCAAATGCGCCAGCGCGCTCTGGGTCTGGGACCCGCGGTGGCCGGAACTGGTGCATCCGTTCGCCTCGGCGATCGACACCGATTTGCCCGTGCCGCCGGAGCGAACGCACCTGATGGTCGGCTCCAAGTCCTCCTGGGTCGAAATCCAGCGCGGGCCTGACGACCAGGTGTTCGAGGAGTACCCGGAGGAATCCATTGCCGACTGGCACCAGCGGCTCGATCTGGAAGACTTGGATGACTGACGCTGCATATTTCGCACTCGGGGCTTAGCCGCTCATGATGGACATGCGGATTGCTTTCCAGGGGGCGTCGTCATCGATCGTGATTGAGCCATAGCGCGGTACGATCCCCAGTTTCGCGAATGTCGACTGGACATCGGGGAACGCGTTGTCGAGAACGTGGTTGTCGTAGAGGTCGGAAAAGACCGTGTAGCCGGTCAGGCGATCGAGCTCTGCAAGCAGGTCTCTCGCCCGCCAGTTCCGGCCCCGCGTCATGCAGCAGTCGCTCAACCTTTCCAATGCCAAATCGAGCGACTGCTCGCCGTTGCTGAGCGCCCGCAGACGACTGTCTGCTTTCAGCATCATGGCCGCGCCGCTCCAGTACACGCGCATGGTCGCGCTCCAGCCAGAGCGGGTAGCCTCGGACAGGGTTTCTTTCCGCGTGGCGCGACGTCCGCGCTCGAAGCCCGCGTGCAGTCTCTCCCAGGCCTCCTGTTCGCTCAGCCTGCCGTCCCGTGCGCGCAACACGTTCTGGTAGTAGGAGGCCAATCCCTCGGGCAGCCATCGGTCCCGGCTGGAGACGTAGGGCAGCAGCATGTGACTGAGTTCATGGGTCGCGGTCCAGTCGTTTCGAAGTTCATCCAGCGAACTCGTCCGGTCGACGTAAAATTCTGCGGCGACCCCGCCGCCCCGCAACACGCGTGCCCAGGGCACCGGTTCCCGTTGCGGCTTCAACGGGACGATCAGGATCTGAACGTCTTCCTGTGGGAACCGACCATATACGGCCGCTACGCTTTGCGCTGCTTCCCGAATCCACCGCCTGAAAACTTCGTCTCGTTCCCTCTCGGATTCGCCGACGACGGCCAGGCGCAGTTGTGTGCCGCCTACGGGCACGCGATGGACAGGGAACCGCCCTACGGCGATTCGCGCAGACCAGGCAGCGGGCGTGGGGTCCACCCGGTAGCGCTGCCGCGCATCGTCCGACGGTAGTTGCCTCCACGGAACGGATAGCGAGTGGCCGGCGGGCAGCTCGACTTCGACGTGGATCTCCCTGCGCTCATCGTCACGCCAGAACCACAGGTCGGCGTCAGTCAGCAGGGCCCCCTGGATATTCAGGGCCAGGCGCCGGTCGGCCGCGGCCGCGGCAGCCAGGTCGACCTGCCACTCCAGACAGCTATTGTCGGCCAGCGAATTCAGGCGCAGGCGCGTGCCGCCGCTCGCTGCCAGTTCCTCGCCCCCGGAAGTCCTGACCCATTCTGTAAAGCGCCCGGCCGCTGAGTTGCGGACGAGTTGGCGAGGTGCCTTACCCTCGAAGCAGGCCGTTACCCTGACCCGTTCCAAGCCGTCGTCAAATCGCACCGTGTAGCTGGCGTCGGCCAGCAGCACCGGGGCAAAGAACGTCAACGGAATGATCACCCAGCGCCACATGCGGAATTGGACCTTCGTCCCGCAATTCGGGGGAACTCGTCCGGCAGCACAGTTGTATTGGGGTCAGAGGGCAGCTATGGCTGCGCCTGCGGAATGGCGACGTCGATCCAGACCAGCCGGTGGTCCGAACTGGGGAACGGGAAGGTCCCGACCAGGCGGAACAGCGGGTCGTCGGATGTGGGCCAGAAGATTCCCGCATCCAGAATTCTCAGCTGCTTCGACGGCAGCACGTAATCGGCCCGCAGGTTGCCGGGTGCGAAATCATTGAAGTCCGCGGTGTCGAACGCCGGATCGCCCAGGTGGAAGTCGTTGGCCTGGCCGTCCCGGATCGCCGCCTCGACGCCGCCCTCACTGGCCGGCGTCACCTTGGTATTGACCAGCGGATGATCGAGCAGGAGCAGCGCCGGGTTGCCGGTGCTGTCGCCGTCGTTGGGATCGGCATTCAGGTCGCCCAGGATCACAAAGCGCTCACCGCCGCCGAGTCCGCCGTAGTAGCCGTCGTCGTCGTAGATGTAGTAACCCTGACCGGGCAGGACGTAATCCGACCAGAACCGGATCTCGTCGTGGTTCCGCGTACCGTTGCGGTCCTCGGCACCGTCGAAAACGGGCGGGGTAGGGTGGCTGGCGAGCAGGTGCACGGTCACGCCTCCGACATCGATGGGCACGTCCCAGTGGCTCTTGGACGACAGCCGGAAGATGTCGAGCTCGTCGGGCGAATACCAGTCGCCGCTCTCCGGCGTATCGGGATCGTCGGGCAGCAGCGCACCCGGCATGTCCTTCCACAGGAAGTGCTGGAACGTCCTCGCGTCTTCATGGACGATCGGGTATCGGGAGTACAGCACCATGGCGAACTGACCCGGGAAGAATCCGAACCCGAACGCATCGTTGGGGCCGCCCACGGCTCCGTTATTGTCCAGGTCCTCGCCCGACGGAATGCCGGTGTTGGACGGCGCCAGGACCACGTAGGGATACTCGATGGCGTCGGCACCCATCTGGGGAATCGACAGGTAGTGCGACTGGAACAGTTCTGCCGCCACGCCCGGGTCGTCATAGTCGAACTCGTTAATGAGGACCACGTCCGGGCGGACCCGCTGAATGATCTCCGCGATGGCTTTCGCCTGGTCGTTGTCGGGGGTCGACAGATCGCTGATCAGATCACCCGCGTTGAACCGGTTCAGCGACGCATTGAACGTGGCTACCCGTAACAGGTTCCGCTCGTTCCCCTGATCGGCGCGTGTTTCCCCGCCGGCCATCAATACCCCTGTCATGGCAATCCCCAGACCCATCGTTCTCACTGTCCACATCATGGCTGAATCTCTCCCGTCGACCAAAATGACATTGTGGCCCGAAGGCCGGTTCTGCATCAAGCAGCATACGCGGCGAATTTGACGGCCGGGTAAAAGGGGTGTGACGGTTTATTGTCAGCGCGCAGACAATTTCAGCGAAATGTAGCCACCGTGGCCGCCCTGATCTTTTTGTTTCGATCACACTGACGGAATGCGCGGCTATCTCTTCCGCTCTGTCGCCTAATCGCCGTCCTGCGGCGAGTTGTGGACCTGCAGATTGCCCTGGAAGACCACGCCGGACCAGATCGTAAAACCCTCCAGACGATCATCCACTGCCGGCAGGTCCCCCGTAGCGCACCATTCCATGAACTGATCCCTGGCGTCATCGGACCAATACAGGGTCGTGAAGCGATGGGTGAACCCGTGGTCGATGAAATAGGCCGGTTCACCCCCATCGATCAGGAGCATGCCGAAATACCGGCCGATCTGGGGCGCCGGGCTGCCATCGGCCCGCTGCCCGTCGGTGACCAGGCCGCCCATCCGAACCTGCCCGTCGGCGAAGACGTGAACGCAGGTCTCAGCCGGGTCGTTGAAGTCCATCTCGAACCACGAACCGTCATCCCGCCAAGACAGCAGCAAGCCTCTTTGTGGATGCTTGTCGGATGCCTCGTGCGCGGAGATCAGCCGATGCGCTATGAAGCCGAGTTCATCGCCGGGTGAGCAGTCCCAGCAGTTTCCCCTCATGAATTCGCCGGTGACTTTGTCCACCGCGCCGCCGGCCACAGCATTCGCCGCCGCCATGCTCATGGCGGCCACGATCGCAAACAACGTACTTCTTCGCATGGTGCACCTCCCGCTGCCTGAGCCAAACAGGACCCGCGCCCACAACCGGCGGTGCAAATTCGGAACTATCCCGGCAACTGCGCAAAGACCACCGTCGGCCTGAACGCCGGAATCTGTAACCAGTCTCTCGCTGCCGGGAGCGCGGGGCCATGACCCACATCAGCTTCGGTTTGGGGCGCCGGCCAGCGGGTTGACGGAAAAGTCGAGCCCGGCTTGCGCCGGGCTCTCGCTGCATTTGTTGCAGAGCGGTTGGGCCGTCCGCCGGGGCGGATTACCGTCAGCCTGGAATGGTGCCGATAATATCCTCCGCCGCGGCGATAAGCGCCGCGCCCTGCTCGGCGGTGAGGATGCCGTCCGCGACGAAGTCCTCGACCTGGTTGATGAACGCCTCGAGCTGGTTCGCGGCCGCATTCGTCTGGCCGTTTTCGAACTTGGCCAGGGCGTTGAGCAGCTTCGAGATCAGCGCGTTGCCCTGGCCGCCGTTCAGGACCCCGGCATCCACCAGCGCCTCGATTTCCTCGACGAGCAGGTCGGTCTGGTCGGCCACCGACCGTTTGGCGACGAATACCGCAGTGGTGCGCGGCGGTACCGAGAAGGTTGACGTGTCACCGTCCCAAGACGAGGACCCGACCACCGGATCGGACGACGCCTGCTGCACCTCGTGCAGGGCGAAGGGGTAGCCCTCCACTGACGGCGCCGCGAAGTCCTGCTGATCGTCGGTGGCGTTGAACAGCACGGCGATCCGTTCGCGCAAGGTGTCGATGCCGCCGTCGTCATCCGCCAGGACCATGACGATCATGCCCGGTATCTGCCCGGGGCCGGTGTTGAGGAACCCGAGGTGGTCGATGACCGCCTGCTCGTCCGGCAGCCGGAACAGCCGCGAGCTCTTGCGAATTTCCATGATCTCCTGGAAGTGTGCGGCCGCGGCCTGGATGTCGTCCGTGCTCACCTGGAGGGCCGGGTTGGCCAGCAGCGGCCCCATCAACCCCCAGTTGGCCTCGTTCTTGGACGCCACCGGCAGGCCCGCGCCCCAATTGTTCCACGCGTAGGTAAAGTCGAGGCGGTTGAACCAGTCGCCGGAGTTGTAGCTGTCGCGGTCCATCGACTTCGAGCGCAGCATGTCCTGGCCGGCGTGGAAGAACGGCACGCCCTGGCCCAGGGCGATCAGGTCGTTGGCCACGTTCTGCACCCGTACGCGGTCGCTGTTGGCGGTCGGTACAGGCACCTTGAGCTGCACGGCGTCGTGGAAGGTCTCGTTGTCGTGCGCGGCCGCGTAGTTGATGATCTCCTGCGGGTCGAGCGTGTAGCCTGTCTGCTGGCCGTTGTAATCGACTTGCCAGCCGAGCACGTCATTTCCGAAACGGTCGGTCAGCGGGAAATTGGCCAGGCCGCCGGCCAGCGACACGCGGATCCAGTCAGCCTGCATCAGCAGTCGGTCCTGCTGGTCTCCGGGGGTACCCTGATCAGTGGCGTTGGGATCGTAGAACAGCCCGGTGGCGAAACCCTGTTCCTGGATGCCGCTGAACGGGCCACCGCCGCGCACGCCGTCGCGGACGCGGTCGTTGAAGGAGCCGATGCCGGTGCCGCCCATGTTGGCCTGTATGGCCTGCTCGAAACGG
>CALKKN010000016.1 GCA_937995275.1 uncultured Lysobacterales bacterium
AGGCTCGGCGTCTCGGTCCAGCGCACTTCGTTGACCCGTATCTCCATTTCCGCCGCTCCGCCGCTGGGCGTGTCGGCGCTGACGTAGGTGAGGGGCGATTGTTTCAACACGAACGTCTGGTCGGACAACCGGGCATCCCCGTCGCCGAGGATCTCGGTGACGGTCTCCCCGTTGTTCGCCGGCGCGACGTTGAAATTGATCCGCACGGAATCGCGCTGGTAGATATTTTCGAGCACCCCGGTCAGTTCGAGCGTGGTGCGGTCACGGTCGTCCACCACGGCGTCGTCGCCGCTGTCGATCCGGGCGATTTCCTGAACCAGCGGGTCGTCCTCGCGGCTGTCCCAGAGCCAGTCCGAACCGTGGCTGGAGACGGTCAGTGTGCGGCCGTCGCGGTCGATAACCTGCAGCCGCAGGGTCGTGTAGGAGTTGTTGTCGTCGATCAGTTGGCCGAATGCCGCCGGGCTCAGGCGCACGGGGGTTCCGCCGACGACCTTTTCGGGACTGGCGGCGATCTGAACGCTGTCGCCTTCGAGCAACTTGTTGCCGTCGGTGGCGGTCAGGGTGACGCGCGGCGCCACGCGCAGGCGCTGGCGGCGGCCGGACACCGCCAGGTATTGCCCCGGGACGAGGCCGTCGGCAAGGATTGCCAGACTGAGCGTGTCGCCGTAAACCGGGTACCGCAGCGGACGCCGGTGGATGGCGAGTTCCTCGCTGGCGATCAGCGCGACGGTCTTCTGCAGCTTGAACCGCCACAGGTTCTCCGTCGTATCCGGCTTGATCCGGGTGATGTTGCCGCTGATGCCGTAGTCGGTGCGGGAGGTCCGGAACACCATGCCGGCGCGGTAGAGCTCGAGGTAACCCGGCAGGTCGGCGGTGCCCTCGTCCGCTTCATTGGAAAGCAACGCGACCCAGCCGTCCGCGACGACCTTGTCCTCCGAACCGGCCAGGTCGATCTGCTGGTTCTGGATGTAGTAGCGTTTCCACCTGCGGTTCTTGCCCAGGCCGGTGACCAGGCTGCCGAGCTCGTTGTCGGAGGTTTTGCTCATCAGGCGCGGGTCGGGGGCATTGTGTCCGAACAGGCTGGCGCGCCGGCGGAACACGAACAGCCGGACATCGGACTCGGAAGGGTGTATCGTCGGGCCGGTATGCCCGAGCGGTACGTCCCAAACGAGCTGCGTACGCAGATGCTCGCGATCGATTTCCACCCGCTTCAGCACCCGGATGTCCCAGCGCTCGCTGCCTGCGTGCGTCATGCGGTGCTCGCCGACGATCAACACTGCGTCGCCGGGCAGCAGGTTGTTTTCCACGCCGTCGACGTACATGTCCAGGTCACCCAGCGCCGGGTGGTAGGGTTCCGCGAGCTGGGCGGAGACCGCGTTCCAGTCCGCCCGGGATTCGATGTCCGTCGTCGTCTCGAAGACCTGCGGCTCCTCGTCCTGCCCGGGCACGCTCTGCACGCGGGTCCCGGCCGGGATCGTGATCGGGCTGGCGCCCGCCTCGGGATCGGCCGGGTTGGCCTGCAGCGTAAATGCCAGGTGGGTTGCCGCCGATACGCCGGGAGAAAGTTCGTAACCGATCAGCCGGGCCATTTCGAGGACCGACTGCCGCTCGGTCGCCGTCACCAGGTAGTTCTCGTTGACGTAGCGTTCCTGGTAGAAGGTCAGAACGTCGAGCACCGTGGCGGCGCCGTCCAGGCAGGCGATGGTGAAATCGTCGTCGTCGCGCGTGCCGAGCGACAGCAGGGCGGGCCGGTCGGCCTGTGACAGGCCGGCCAGCATGGATTCCTTGAACCTGGAATGCGTCCCGATCCGGTAGGAGATCGTCGTCTGGGACGGCGGGTTGTGCAGCTTCACGGGCGTTTCGCTGTCAACGCCGGCGCAGCATCCGCAGGTGTCTTTGCGTGGTTTCCCGGTCATGCTATTTCCCACCCAGCATCGTCAGTTCGAGCACCCCGTGCTCGGGGAAGTTGGGGTCGTTGGCCAGCCGCGCGATTTCCAGTCTCCCCAGTTGAACGAACCGGTCGGCCAGCGGTTTGGGGTCGTCGTCGCCCTGGCGGGAGAAGCGCGTGACCCGCACCGAGGAAACGCCCCGGACCTGGCGCGCGGCGGCGTGCCACGGGCTGAGATAGATGGTCTGCCCGAAGCTGAAATTGTCCGGATGGAACAGCCCCGGGCTGCCGTCCCTGCGCAGGCCGCTGGTGAAGATCTCCAGCAGCGCCTGCTTGACGTCGCTGCGGAAATAGTCGCGCGACACGCAAACCTGCAGGCCCAGGTGGAGCGAGACGAACACCGGGTCGTTGAAATTCAGGTCGTGGCCCGCCATGCGGTACCGCTCGATACCGGCGGCCAGCTCCCGTTCGAACGCCCGGTCGAGCGGCCGGCCGCCCTCCCGGTCGACCGTGATGGTCTGGGTGTGCCAGCTGCCAGTCCAGCGCGGGGTGGCGGCGGCCTTCTGCACGCCCCTCTGCGCGCCGGTGAACTCCGCGTAGTCCTCCGGGGTCACGGCGCGCAGTTGCCGGCGGAACGCCTGTGGCGCCCGGCGCCGGACCTGCGCCGCCGTTTCCGGCGCCAGCCCCCCCTGCGCCGGAAGGGGATTGCGCACGGCGACGATGCGGGCATCGGGACTGACCACGTGCCGTATGCCCTCGGCGCCCACGTTCCCCTGCGGCCCGTTGCCGACCCGGTAGCGGATCGTGAACGCCGTGCCGCTGTCGGGGCGGGCGCCGTTTTCGTCGTCACCGAACCGCAGGGTCGTCGCGCCTGCCTCGTCCAGTTCAACGACCGCGTGTCTGGCCCCGTCGCCGCTGATCAGCAAATCGGGGTGGATCGTCCAGGGCAGCGGGCCCGTTCCGTCGTCGCCGGTCAGTTCGGTGACCAGCGGCTGCACCTTTTCCAGGTCGGGAACCAGTGCGCCCGCCGCTGCATCTTCAGCCGCGGGCGCCGGGGCGCCGTGGCTCAGCGGGCTCCTGCCGAGGGCGGGGCGATAGCGTGGCGGAATGGGCTGCCGGGCGCGCGGTTCGCAGCGCTGGGCATCCTTTTCCAGCGGGTAGAACAGCCAGGGCTGCGGCACCGTGCCGAGGTCTTCGCTGTGGGTTTCGCCGTGGTCCACCAGCACGATATTGCCCCGCGCGACGCTGACGTCGGAGAGGGGCTCGGGGCTGTCGGGATCGGTGTTCGTCTCGGCGGAAATGCACAGGGGGAACGTCAGGGCGTCCTCCGCGCCCCAGGCAATCTCGGTGATCTCCGTGCCGTCCAGTGGATCGGTGGTCAGATCCACGCGGGTCAGGCGAACAACCTGCCGGTGGCCGGGGTCGGCATCCTCGGGGACGCCGCTGCCCGGGCCGCGGACTTCTTCGAACAGCAGGAACTGTCCGGGCTCGTCGTCGGCGATGACCAGTTCGGGATGGTGGTGCAAGAGTGTCGCTCGGGTCGATTCGGTGGGCAGGCAGCAGTTCGCATCGCCCCAGGTGTAGAACTGCATCTCGTTGGGATCTGCGGTCAGGGTCGTGCCCTGCAGCAACTCGAAGACCAGGGCCTTTTGCGCGCGGGCCACGGCGTGCTGCCGCGAATCGGGCTCGATCCGTTTGTCCGCGGGCAGCTCGAGGCCATCGACCCGGGTCAGGAACTGCAGGTCCGTCGTCGGCACCTCGAAAGGTCCGCCGGTTACCTCCATGTGCACCCAGCTGCGCGCGTTCCGGCCCTCGCCAATGCGATAGTCCACCAGCAGCGCGTGCCGCCGGAGCGACCGGCGCTGACGGGCGGTGTGCAGGTAGGCTTCGGTCGCGACCGCGTCCTGCCAGTACGAGAGTTCGTCCGCCCGGAATGCAATCAGCTCCGTCAGCGTGACGCCCAGGTCCGCGGCGTTGCGCGTCTTCCAGTCCGGCAGCAGGTAGCTCATGCGGTCCAGGATCAGCCGCCTGAAGGTCGCATAGTCCTTCGCGAGGTAGTTGATGTCCGGTTCCGCGGCGTGAACCTCGGGGCAGGTCGTGTCGTCCAGGCAGTCGAATTCGCTCGGGCATTCGACCTTGAAGGAGAACGTGATTTCCGACAGACGGGGATCGAACCCGGGCGGCGGCACCGGCGGGGTCGCCGGTCCCTGCTGCAGGTGCAGGCAGTAGTCGGAAAAGTCGCCGCTCGACTCGGTTCGAATGATCAGGACGTTGCCCGGCTCGGGCAGCAAGGCAAACAGGTCCGCCTCGGCGGCGGTGACCGGCACGCCTGCCAGATCGTTGGCCGGCGCGACCCAATCGATCTTCGGCTCGCGAATCCGCTCGCCCCCCGTAATACTCACATTCTCGACCGTGAATCCGGCCGGCACCTCCTTCAACAGGTGCAGCATCAGCGTTCGCTGCCGCGGGCTGTCCGCCGGGGCGTCGCCGTCCAGGACTTCGAGAAAGTCTATGCCGTTGAGCGTGGCGTGCGCGTCGACGAGATTGCGGCGCTTTTCCTGGCAGCAGTGATAGATCATCCCTGTCCGCTCCGTACGAAGGTGACTTCCTGGCGCTGCTGGGTGCGCAGGACGCTGTATATAACTTCCACGTGGAGGGCCGAGTCGACCGCCTCGACAACCACGGACTCGACGGCAATCAGGTTCCCCAGCCACTGCTGCAGCGCGCTCTGCGCCAGCATTTGCGTGGTCGCCGCCATTTCCGGGCTGTTGCCGGCGAACAGCAGGCGCCGCAGGCCGCTGCCGAAATCGGGGCGCATGACCCGCTCGCCCGGCGCGGTGAACAGCACCTGCTCGATCAGCCCCTTGATGTACTCATCGTTGTCCTCGTCGCGTCGCGCTTCGCGGGTGCGGCCCCGGCCGTCGATACCGTAGGGAAAGGCAAGGTTCATGTTCCGATTACCCTCATCTGTGCGACGGTCGGCAGCATGGGCGTCCCGTTGGGCGTGCACACCGACTGGCTGTCCATCAGCACCAGCGGCTGGCCGCTAGACATGACGCGGGTTGCCGCCACGGTCCATTGGCCGGTGACGCACGGCATCGGGTTGGTGCCCGTCATGAACGGGCAGCCGGCGATGACCCACGGCGCAGTCATCTGCACCGTGGGCTGGCCGCTGACCAGCACCCGTGGATTCGGTGCGGTTGCCTGCGCCTGCCCGCCATGTGTGCACATGACCGTGGCGCCGACATGAAGCAGGGGTCCCGGCATCTCACACCACCGTCAGCGCGCCGCTGTTGATGTCCACGGTCGGACCGACCATGTTCAGCATGGCGCCCCGTCCGTTCTGCATGTAAATGCCGGTATCGTTGATGATCAGCGAGGCTCCGGCCGCGGTTTTGATCATGATCCCTCCGGTGGGGCCGGGCAGGTCCGAGATCGTGAGGCCGTTCTGCAGCGGTGTCTGGAAGGTGATGGCCGGGGTTACCGGCGGGGTCAGCAGCGCCAGCGCGGGAACCTCCGCCGCGCTGCCCCAGAAGCAGCCCACCCAGATGGGGTGCTCCGGGTCGCCCTGCTCGAACTCGACCCAGACCCCCGAGCCGATCAGCGGCAGGGCGAACATGCCGTTCTGGATTCCGGCCAGGGGCGCGCACGGCATGGCCCAGGTCGCCGGTGCCAGGCCCGCCACGTCCGGCACCTGCACCTGCAGCCGGCCGATCTGGAGCGGGTCGATGTTGTTCAGCACCATGCCGCGGTACTTGCCATAGAATTTTGTGGAACTCATGCGGGCACCGTTGGTGTCAAGGAAATCAATCCGTTACGGGTCAATTCGAAACTCTGCTTGAACTCTCCGGCCTTCAGCGTGTTGGTGACGCTGTTGACGAAATACAGACCGTCGTAGGCCAGGCCGACGCCGCGCACGCCGACCAGCTGGCGCGCCTTCAGCAGGCGTCCATAGCTCAACACGTCCAGGGTGCCGGAGGCGGACACCGAATCCTGGGAGCGGGCGGCTTCCGCGAGGCCCCGGGACAGCGCCTTGGTGGGGCTCATCTTGGCGGTGTCCTTCAAAACATTGATGTTGCTGATCGACGTCGAGA
>CALKKN010000017.1 GCA_937995275.1 uncultured Lysobacterales bacterium
TGAAGGCTTTGGGGGCGGCTTCCGCGAGGCACTGTTTGAGGGGCTTCATGCCAATGCCCGGATCGATCAGGACGGGGATCGCGCCGGCCTTGAACAGGGCAAAGAACATGGCCAGAAAGTCCAGGCCGGGCGTGAGCATCAGGGCCGTGCGTATCCCCGGGCCGATGCCATAGGCGGCCAGGCCGCGCGCGTAGCTGTCGCTGAGGCTGTCCAGTTCCTGGTAGGTGCAGCTCGTGTATCCGCGCTTGCGGAAAAAGCCGCTCCGGGGGTAGTGGATCGCGACGGCATTCGGCTGCCGCTGGGCTTGCCAGCTCAGCGCCGAGGCGACATTCGAGAAGTCATCCCTGTTCCGGGTGGATTCCACTGGCTGGCCCATGCTTCGAATCTTCCTTGATCCCGATGAAGTTCGCGATCGTCTCGATCAGGACCGGGCCCCCATCCTCCAGTACGTAGTGGCCGCAATCCGGCAGTCGGTGGACGACCGCCTGCGGAAAATAGTCCAGCCACTTCCCGAGGAACGGCGCATCGAACACGAAATCCTTTTCTCCCCACGCAATCAGGCAGGGTTTGTCCGCCAACAAGTGTAGATGCTCCGCTGTATCGAGCAAAATGTCAAAACCCGGATCGCCGGCTCTGAGCGGGATGTCCTGGACGAACCGCAGCGTTGCGATGCGGTTGGCCGGCGTGTCGTAGGGCATCGTGTAAGCCTTGCGGACCTCGCGCGACACGGGTTTCCTGAAGGCTACCCGGGAGGCGATTCCGGCGAACGCATTGAAGCGCTGCACCAGCAAAGCGCCAAGTGCCGTGTCCCGAACGAGGCTCAGGGCCGGCGGCATCTTTTTGCTTTTCGGCATCGGGAACGCCGCCGTGTTCAGGACGACGCAGCGCGCGATCCGGTCCGGGTTGCGAACTGCCCAGGCGAAGCCGATCATGCCGCCCCAATCATGGCCGACCAGGGTCAGCGGCTGCCGCAGGTCCAGGGTGCCGAGCAGGGTGTCGAGGTCCTCGATGCGGCTGCGCAGGCGGTAATCGTAGGACTCGTCTGCGGGCTTGTCCGAAAGGCCGCAGCCGATGTGATCGGGAACGATGCAACGGTATTGGCCGCGCAGCGCCAGGACGAGGTTGCGGTAGTAGAACGACCAGGTCGGGTTGCCGTGCAGCATCAACACCGGCGGCCCGTCGCGGGGGCCTTCGTCCAGGTAGTGCAGGCGCAGGCCGCGCGTCTCCAGGAAATGGCTGGAGAAGGGGTACAGCCGGTCGGCGGGGCGCATTACCAGACGACTTCGGCCATCGAACAGTTCAACCCCGAGCCGATGCCGAGCAGTGCCACCCGGTCGCCGCTGCGAACCTTGCCGAGCGCGACCGCGCGTGCCAGCACGATCGGTACCGAGGCGGGGCCGACGTTGCCCATCTCCGGGTAGATTGCGTGGACCTTGGCCGGATCCAGCCCCAGCAGCCTGACCAGCGAGTCGGTATGCACCTTGCTGACCTGGTGAATGACGAACTGGTCGAGTTCACCAACCGCCCAGCCGAGCGCCGATTTGGCCGCCCGAAAGGTCCTGGCCGCCAGTTTCAGCCCTTCGCTGAGCAGGATCCGGGTGTCGGTCCTCATCTGGTCCATCTGCCCCCGGCACAACTGGTTGAACTCGGTGGCCGCGCGCGACACGCTGCCCAGGTAGCGGTGCCCGCGTGGCGCCAGCTCGCGCCGGGCCATGACCATCGCCGCCGCGCCGGACCCCAGGGTGAGCGAAGCGAATTCCGCGCGGAACTGTTCCTCGGTGATGTCCGGCTTCAGCATCCGCTCGATCGTCGCCTCGGTAATCGGCCGGCTGGACTCGCCGTCGACGATCAGGGCGTACTCGACCTCGGCACGCTCGATCATGCGCGCCGCGATGTCCATGCCGTTCATGAACGCCAGGCAGGCGTTGCCGATGTCGAAGTTCAGGCAGTCCTCAGGCAGGCCGAGATTGCCGTGCACGATGCACGCAGTGGACGGTTCCAGGTAGTCGCGGCAGACCGAGGTATTGATAATTACGCCGATCCGCTCACGGTCGACGCCGGATTCGTCGAGGGCTTTCTCCGCGGCCAGCGTGGCGGCGTCTGACGGCAACGTGTCTCGTTCCCAGAAGCGCCGCGCGCCGATGCCCGACACCTCCTCCAGCAGGTCGTCGCGCACGCCGAGCCGGTCCAGGGCCGGCTTCAGCCGTTGCTCGATTTCCCGGGAAGTGATGCGTATTGGGGGGCTGACCTCCGCCAGGGATTGGATAACGACGTTCTCGAATTTCATGCGGTTTGCCGAGGCGGGTGGTGTTCTAGAAATATAGGCAGCCTGAACACCGTTCAAGAGCACAGGTACGCAAGGCCATTGGCATGCGCTAGACTGTGCCGGTCGGGGGCCGCGCATGTCGAACTCAGGAGCAGGCAGCAGCATGGTGGACTTGAAGCCGAAAGACTTCGAGCACTGCCGCATGCCGCTCGAACTTCTCGGGAGGCCGGCATCCGGCGAAATCCACGCCTGGTTCTTCCGCCTGACGGAACTGGCGCGTTCCCTGCGGGGCGCCCTGGACGGCCACGTCGGGACCGACGATGCGACCCCCTTCACACCGGGACAGCTGCGATTCGCACGGCGCTTCTTTCTGCGCCTGCTGCTCGGCGCGTACCTCGGAATTCCCGGCAAATCGGTACGGGTCAACCGCAGCAACCGGGGCAAGCCGATGCTGGACGCTGCCGCGCATCCGGCCGATCTGCATTTCAGCGTGGCGAAGAGCCACGACTGCGTGCTGATCGGTGTTGCGACGGGCGTGCACATCGGCGTCGACCTCGAACCGGCCGGCCGGCGTGCGCACAACCCCCTGGGCGTGGCCCGGCGTTATTTCAGCCCGGCCGAGTCCGAAGCGCTGGCGGCACTGGATCCGGGTCGGCTCAATGCGGCGTTCCTGCGGACCTGGGCCTGCAAGGAGGCGGTCGTCAAGGCCTCCGGCCAGGGTATCGCCAACGAACTCTGCCGGTTTTCGGTGGAGACCGACCTGGCGCGTCCCGCCGCAGTGGTGGCCAGCGAGAACGAGCCGTCGGAGCAGTGGACGCTGGCGGTGCTCTGGCCGGAACGGGAGTTCCTGGGCGCGGTCGCCTGTCCCTCTCCGGACATGACTGTGCGCGCGTCCCGGCTGCTGCCCGCGCAGTTGGCTGCCGGCCACTGATACCTGCGGACTGTGTTGCGACGGCTGGTTCCCCTGTTGCTTGCCGCGGCGCTGCTGCCCGCCTGCTCGCTGTCGCCGACCAGGGTCGCCGAGGTGGATGCGCGGGTGTTCGCGAGCCGGGAAACCGAACTCGACTGTCCGCCGAGCGAGCCCATGCGCTGCGCAGTTCCTTCGCCGGTACTGGAGCTGGGTGAAACGGCACGCCGCGACGGTCTGCACCGGGTCAAGCTGATCGAGTCTGGCCCCGAGGCCCTGCAACTGCGCGTGCACCTGATTCGCGCTGCCCGGCGCTACATCGACCTGCAGAATTTCATCCTCCGCAAGGACGACAGCGGTGAGCTGATCCTGAACGAACTGCTCGACGCTGCCCGGCGGGGGGTCAGGGTCCGTCTGCTGTTGGACCAGATGTTTTCGTTTTCGGACGCGGAGTATCTGGTTTCGCTCACGATGGCGCACAGCAACCTGGAGGTGCGCTTCTACAATCCGTCGTTTGACAAGGCCGAAATGGCCAAGCACGACTGGGTCAGCGCCGTGGCCTGCTGTTTCCGCCGTTTCAACCAGCGTATGCACAACAAGCTGCTGGCGGTGGATGACCTGGTCGGCCTGATCGGTGGCCGTAACATCGCCGACCGCTACTTCGATTTCGACACCAATTACGAATTCAAGGACCGGGACGTGGTGGTCTTCGGCCCGTCCGTCGTGGAAATGCGGCAATCGTTCGATTGGTTCTGGGACAGCCCCAAGACCCTTCCCGTGCAGCATCTGCGTGACGTTGCCGGTGAACTGCTCGACAGCGCTCCGGCCCCGCTGGGCGACTACTCTCCGCCGTCCCGTTTCCGTCCCGTGCTGGATCAGGCGGACAACATGGCGTACCTGGAAGAGGTGTTCGTGCGCCAGGTGTCCGAGGTCGAGCGGTTGGAGTATTTTTCCGATCGGCCGCGCAAGGAGGCGTTTCCGCCGGACGCGCCCAAAAAAGACATCACGCTGGAGCTCTACGACGTACTGTTCTCGGCCCGACAATCGGTGGTCGTTCAGTCGCCGTACATGGTCCTGTCGGAACGGGCGCGCGAGGTGTTTCGCGAGTTACGGGAGCGTTACCCGGAGATCGAGTTTGTCTTCTCCACCAATTCACTGGCGTCCACCGACGCCGACACCGTGTACGGGCACACGCACCGGCACAAGAAAAAGTATATCCGGGACCTCGGCTTCCACATTTACGAGTTCAAACCCTTCCCGGCCGACGCGCCCGATTTTTTTCCGCGCTGGCCGCAGTTGATGGCGGAGAAGAAGCAGGGGGTCAGCAGCAGGTCGACCGTGTCCGGCGACAATTCGACCATCCCGATGCCAGCTCCGCGCGCGGGTCTGCATTCCAAGTCTTTCGTGGTGGATGGCCGGGTGGTCATGATCGGGTCGCACAACTTCGACCCCCGCTCGGAGGGCTTCAACACCGAAAACGGCCTGATCGTCTGGGACCCGCGGTTCGCCCGGGAGGTGGAACGGCTGATCCGACGGGATACCCATCCCCGCAACAGCTGGGTGGTGGCGATGCGGCCGAAGGGACCGGAGGCCGAGAGGGCTATCGAGGCCCCGCTGAACGCCAACACGGAATTCCTGCCCTGGTTCTATGGCGCAACGTCGGTCTACGAACTTGCGCCAGGCCACGACCCCCTCCCTCCCGATGCGCCCGATTTTTACCAGCGTTACTACCCGGTGGGCAGTTTTCCGGAGGTCATCAGGACGCGCCGCCAGATAAATGTGTTGTTCCTGGGCTCGTTTTTCGGTTTTCTCGAACCTATCCTGTAGCTCATGCAGATCATCATCCTGCTCGCCATCGTGCTCCTGCTGGTTCTGGGTCCCGGCCTGTGGGTCAAGCGGGTCATGGCCCGGTACAGCAAACCGGCCGACCGCTATGGCCATGGCGGCGCCGAAACTGCGCGCCGTCTGCTCGATGCCCTGGATTTGCAGCGGGTGACGGTCGAGCCCAGCGACACCGGCGACCATTATGACCCCGACGCCAGGGCGGTCAGGCTATCGGCGGCGAATTACGAGGCCCGTTCGCTGACCGCGGTGACGGTTGCCGCGCACGAGGTCGGTCACGCCTTGCAGCATGCCAGCGGCTTTGCCCCGCTGCAGTGGCGCACCCGCCTGGTCAAGTGGGTCGCTCCGGTGGAAAAAACCGGCGCGGTGCTGATGATGGCCACGCCGGTGATCATCGGCCTGACGCGGCTGCCGGTGGCGGGTCTGCTGATGTTCATGGGCGGTCTCCTGACGCTGGGTTCGGGCGTGGTCATCCACCTGTTGACGCTGCCGACCGAATTCGATGCCAGCTTTGGCCGGGCGCTGCCGCTGCTGCGTCAGCAGGGTGTGCTGTACGAAGTGGACGAACCGCATGCGCGTCGCCTGCTGCGGGCTGCCGCCATGACCTATGTCGCAGCCTCGCTGATGAGTCTGCTCAACGTCGCCCGTTGGATCGCCATCCTGCGGCGGTGATTTCGCGAAATTTGTGGGGCGCTGTAGGAGCGGCTTCAGCCGCGAATGAATTCTTGTGGCCCTTGGGAAACACCTATCGCGGCTGAAGCCGCTCCTACAGCTAGACCCCGTGACCCGATTACCGCCGCACCAGCGCGGCCACGATCCAGGCGGCCACCAGCGTCGCCGCAACGATGGCCAACTCGGTGGCGACCCTCGAACTCAGGAGCGCGAGTACCGGCAGCGCAATGCCGGTGAACGACATCAGGAGCGCCGTATCCCCACGCTCGGATTCGACGGCCAGCGCCAGGAAAACGAGCCCGACGGCCCAGGTCGTGGCTTGCAGGTAGGGCACCAACCCCGGGAGGGTCACCAGCCAGGCGGAACCGACCACCAGGGCCAGCGCCGGCACCAGGGCCATGAGGGTCCGGGCCGTCAGGCAGGTGGCGGACCGTAACCGGGGCAGGGCATTTCTCACGGCTGCGCCGTCGCGGTGGACCAACGGGAAAAGTTCGATCGATTGTGTCTTCATCGTTCTCTCCTTCATACTTACTGATAAGTAAGGTTAACAGGCAAAAAAATACTAAGTCTCGATCCCCAGATCAGTACGGATCTGGGCGAACGTGGCTTCGAGCAGTTCCATTCCGTGAATGCGGGCAATTTGGCGTGCACCCTGGATGGTGGCCAAAATGGCGGCGGCCTTGGGTCGAGCCTTGCCCCGGAAATCGAACTCCTCCTGCTCGCGGCCGGTTTCCAGGACCTTGGCGAGCCAGGCCACCGTATCCCGCATCAGGCGCTCGAGGGCGCGGCGCGCCTCGTCGGACAATTCCTCGAAGTCGATCGACAACGCGCCGACCATACAAACCGGCCGGCCGCAAGCGCTCTGGTGCCGGGTGAACTCGAACAACCCCTCGAGCTGGGGCCGGGCGGGGCCGCCGTAGGCCATGAATTCCGCGGTGCCCTTGTGCAGCACGTCGAGGTTGTCCTCGATGAGCGCCTTGACCAGGTCCATCTTGCTTGGAAAGTGGTAGTGAATGGCCGCGTTCCTGACGCCCAGCGGTTGGGCGATGTCCCGGTAGCTGAAGCCATTCATGCCGCGCTGCAACAGCAGCCGGTGGGCTGCCTGGATGATGCTTTCCCTGGTGTTGGCGCTTTGGTTCATCGATGTTTCGTGTATGTAATTTACTTACTTGTAGGTAAGTTTAGTACATTCAGCGCAGTAATGCAAGCGCTCTCGAAAAGGGCGGGCCCTGGCAGTGGTTGTTGTGAGGTTACCGGGACCGCGGGTAAGGGCTGGCCCCGGTCAGTTAGCCGGCGTGGTTACGGATTCTGTTCCTTCAGCGCGGCGTCGCAGCGTTGCTTGGAGAGGTAACACGGGTTGCCGATGGATCCACGGTCGTTGATGCTGTGAGTTTCCTTACCGTCGCGCGTCTTGGTGACCGCCAGCAGCGCCGGCGGCCTGAAGGCCTGAAGCTGGTAGACGCAACTGTCCCAACTGGAACCTTCCGGCAGGTCGACGACCAGAATGGCGTCCTCGCCGTAGCGGCAGGTCGCGTAATCGATGAAATGGGTTTCGCCGGCCTTGTATTCGCAGGCAATCGCGGCGCCCGACAGGGTCGCAACGGCGGTTGCGAGCGCCAGTTTCAGTACTGTGTTGTTCATTTTCGCCCTTCCTCGATGGTGGTTGCCGGTCGCCGCAGGATTGACTTCCGCCGTGCCCGATAGACGCCTGGAGAGCTCAGCTCCAGTGAAACACAGCGGCGGCGCACACCGTATGATGTGCGTCAAACAAGTCCCAGCAGCCGTACTTATTGCAGCTCCTGCAGCCAGGGCGCCGGCGGACGCCGACTCCCATCAGTTAGATTCGAAAGCCGGGGCAAAATTCAGCCGGCGGAGGTCAGAGATAGTCCTTCGTACGCAGCTTTTTCGTCTCGCTGCGTTTCCTCTTTTCGCTCAGGCGTCTCTCTTTGGCCGCCCGACCGGGTCGGGTGGGTATCCGCTTGCGCGGCGTACGGGTGGCGGCCAGCAGCACTTCCTGCAGGCGGCGGATGGCTTCCTGGCGGTTGCGCTCCCGGGTGCGGTGATTCTGTGCCTTGATGACCAGCACGCCGTCGGCCGTTATCCGGCTGTCGCCGCTTTGCAGCAGGCGCTCCCGGACGTCGTCCGGCAGGGAGGGCGAATTCAGGTCGAAGCGGAGGTGTATGGCGGTGGCGACCTTGTTCACGTTCTGGCCGCCCGCGCCCTGGGCGCGGATGGCGGACAGTTCGATCTCGTCGTCGGGAATCTCCAGTTTGTCGCTGATACGGACCACCTGCCCACTATAGCGCGTTCAGGCCTCGAAATTGGGTGGCAGCGGTCAGTTCCGACCCGTTTCTCGAGTGGCGCGTATCAGCACGGCGGCGCCGGCGGCCATGATGACGAGACCGGGTACCGAAAGC
>CALKKN010000018.1 GCA_937995275.1 uncultured Lysobacterales bacterium
GTCCGGCCGTGGGTCGCCTTGGGCTGCTGCGCGCGAGTAACTCTCAATATATTCGGTTTACCCGAATTTGGCATGGAATTCATGGAACAGGGCATTTATGCTTCCGATGTCCTATACTCCAGGCGAGATTCCACACCAACTGGCAGCAAGAGTGAGGGCTGGGAAGGGCTGCAGCTACCGCCTCTGATGAGGAAAAAGGAAAAAGCATGAAATCGATGTCTGTTCTTCTCACACTAGCCGCGGTGGTCATTCTCGGGGGCTCCGTATCCTTTGCGAACCCACCAGTCCATAGGGCCTCGGGCGGCGGAACGGTGGCCCAAACCGACTTACCCATGGAGAGCTACGGATTTACCGCCTCGATCGATGCGGATGGCAATGTCCAAGGACAGGCTGTATGGCAATTTCGACCTCAAGAGGCAAGGTTCCATGGCGTCTTCACCTGTCTCCACGTCGACGGGGCGGATGCATGGCTGGGTGGGGAGCTCACCAAGGTTGACGTCGAAGGCTTCCCTCCATTGCCGATCTATTTTGTCTGGCAGGTCCGGGACAACGGTGAGGGAGGAGACGCAGCCCCTGACCAGGTCAGCGCCTTGGTGCTCTCATTGAACCCGAACTTCCCCGAAACCTGTCTCCTTGAACCACTCCCGCCCGTGTCAGAACTTGACAACGGCAACGTCATGGTCGACTAGCGACGCTGTATAGACCGGCCGGGGCAGCCATCGGCCACCCCGGTCTTTCTTTGGTGCGCCATGAATTGGCGCTGGATAACCCGGCCGCATCATCCGGCTGCTCGAACGGCGCGCCTGCTGATCGCCGACCCGGAACATCCGGCATTGGATCTCGAAGTCGGTTCCTCCCTGGATCGGATTCAGGCCGCCTCCGTCCAATACCGAATTGCCATCGGTCCCCATGCAGGGCGCAAGGCCCTCACCCTCTACAGCGAGCCGCCGGTGGACGATACAAGGGGTCGGGATCTTGATGTCGTGACTCCGCACCTGCCCGCCCGATGTCTGAACCCGGCAGGACACGAAACTGGCCATGATGACGACCAGCGGGGTCACGAAGAGGAAGCGGGCATTTTTGTTTTGCAGCATGGCCCGATACCGTAACGGGCAGGCACTTCCTGTGCTGGCCCTTCTGGTGCGGCCAGGCTTTCCGGTTGCCAGGGACGGGCAAGTGCGTTTTCATAGCAAGAGTCCGAACCGGAAGCGTGGAACACCATCATGTCGCTCAATCGTGCCGTACTGCCCGTCATCGCTGTTTTATTGGCGTTCTCCGCCCATGCCGACGAACGCCGGCTGGCCGGCCGCCTCGTCTCCGACTCCGGTGAGCCGCTCCAACGGGCCATCGTGGAAGTCAACGGACTGACCGCCGAAGTGGCTGCGGACGGGGCCTTCACCGTGGTCGCGGACCCGGCCGACCTGTACCAGTTCCGGTTTTACGCCAATGGCCATTACCCAATGGTCCAGACCTTCAGCGAACTGGAAATGGGCTGGCTGAAAGAAGGTGACAGCGGCAATTCGCGTGTTCCGGACGTAAGCCTGGTGAAGCGCGCGGCCGGCCGGGTGATGCTCGCCTTCGGCGGCGACACGATGATGGGCCGACGGTTCATCACGCCGGACGCCGGTGAGCCGGTCCTGGTCCGCGACGGCCACCGGGCCGAGGACGCCAGGGCCCTGCTCAGCCACATCGAGCCCTGGCTCCAGCTCGCCGAATACACGTCAGTGAACCTGGAAACCCAGGTCATGAGCGGCGCCCCGCCCGGCAAGGCCCCCAAGTCCTACGTGTTCTTCTCTCCGCCGGAACTGCTGCATGCCCTGAAGCAGGCAGGCGTGGATTACGTCACGCTCGGCAACAACCACACCTTCGACTACCTGGCTGCAGGCCTGGAAACTACGATCCAAGCGCTGGATGCATCCGGCCTGGACTGGTCCGGCGCCGGCCTGAATGAGCCGCTCTCGCTTGAGTCGCATCGGACCGAGATCGGCGGCCAGCGCATGAGTTACCTGGGCTACGTCGGCTGGGCCGGCAATTTTTCCCCGAACCAGGTCGCCCAGGGCGACGACAAGGGCGGCGCGGCGCTGGGCAGCGCCAGGAACATCGGCCTGACGGTCAGCCGGGACGTCGCGGCAGGGTACCGACCCGTCGTGCAGTATCACGGCAGCCGCGAGTACACCGACGAGCCGACCCTCGTTACGGAGTCACGCCTGAAGGAGTCCATTGACCAGGGCGCGGTGGTCGCGATTGCCCATCACCCGCACATCACCCAGGGTTTTGAAATATACAAGGATCGGCTGATCGCCTACTCAATGGGCAATTTCATGTTCGACCAGTTCCACTACGCGACCACCCGTTCCTACCTCCTGTACGTCTGGCTCGACGGCGACCGGCTGCACCGGGCCGAGATCGTTCCGATCCACCTCAAGGGCTACGTACCGGTGCCGGCGACCGACTCGGTCCGGCAAACCATTCTCAGGCGGGCCCGCGACCTGTCGGCCCGCCGCGGCATTTTCCTGCAGGCTTCCGGGGGGCACGCGGTCATTCTTCCAGACCGTCCACGGGAAGAGCCCGTCACTGCTCTCGCACTGGCATCCGACACGGCTCCGCTAGGCCCCGGCGAGTCCGTCAGCGACCTGCACCGGGCCTCCTGGACGAAATCCATTGAATCCATCAAATTGCCGTCGGCCCGATCCGATCGAGTACGGCTGGGCATGGACCTGCTGCCGAACGGGCACCTGGAGTCGCACTACCTGTTCGCAACGCCGGACCGGGCCTGGATCGAGGACGGCAGCCAGTCGGTCGTCGAGGTGGCTGCCGCGCCGAGCGGGCGCCGGGCCATGCGCCTGAACATTCCGGCGGGCCGCGAAGCCGGCACGGTTGGCATGCGAACCTTTGAGTACACCTTCGAGCCGGGAACACCCACCAGCTTCGTTACCTGGGCCGCGGCCGACCGCCCGGCGACAGTCTCCGCTTTCCAGCAGTGGCGCAAGCGGGATCAGGACCGGGCGGAGGCGCTGGCGGAGGGCCAGCTGCGCTTCATCGGCAGCCTCGAACTGTTGCCGGGATCGTGGCGGGAGTTACGCTTCGATTTCGATTCCCCGCGCGTGACGGCCATCTCGTACCGGGTGGTACTGCAGGTTCATCCTGCCGATCCGCAGACGGAATTGACGGCCTGGTTCGACGACCTGTCCCTGATCGAGTGGCTGAGCCCACCGCTCGCCCCGGGGCCTGTACCGGCCCATGTCCCGGTCCGCCAGGCCAGCCACGTTGGTCTTGCGACGGAATCACCCTGATACGGGTCAAGCCAGGAACAGGCTAGCGGCTCTCGTAGGCCTGCACTGTCCGCCAGGCGGTCTGCCTGAGTTGCCGGGCAATCTGTGGGTCAATGCCGGCGTCGTACACAAGATCCACGGGGGAGCGCTGCCAGAGCACCGCGTAGAATACGGCGGCTGCCAGGTAGGTGCCCTCCAGCGTGGGGTGCAGGCCGTCGTCGATGTGCAGCGAGAGATCTGGATTCCCTTCCAACGCCTGGTGAAAGGCCAGACCGACCGGCACCACGCGGATGCCGAGTTCGCTGCCGAGGCTGGAGATGGCCTGATCCAGCAGGGGCGTCATTTCCGGGCGGCCCGAGTAGGCCCAGGTCATGAAAAGGACGGGCTCGGCGCCGGCGTCCCGGACCATCCCGGAAAAACGTTCAGTCGCCGAGGAAAACGATGCCTGCATATCGGGCTCGATGGCCTCGCGGCTGTGGCCCTGCAATACCACCACGTCCCAGGCACGGCTGCCGAGCATCTGCTCGAGACCGCCGCGATGCTCCGCCAGGACGGCGCCGGAGACCGTCATGGTTCGCAGGAACCAGGTCGATTCGCTCCTCGGCGTTCCGTTGAGAAGGAGCTGCCTCAGGTGGGTGGAGATCGCGTTGTTGTAAAACGTGAAGCTGTTGCCGACGAAAAGCACGCTCTCCGGCGAAGCGGGATCGCCAGTCTGCGCCGGCAGTGATTCCGCACTGGCAGGCGCGGTCGTCAGTGCCAGGAACAGGCAGAGAATTCGGAAGCCATTCATCGCGCCAATGTAGCGGCTCCGGGTCGGTCGGGCAATCCCGGCCGGGGCACGGCCCCGAAATCCGGCACCCGAACTTGAGCCGGCCGGACCAAAGCTTCCATAATGCCCCCATGCCCAGCCAAGAGTCGGCGATCCGCTACAACGAACAGCAGAAACTGGACCTTCACCTGGTCGACGAATCCGGCCGCCCGCTGGTGGTCTGCGTCCATGGCGGGGGATTCATTTCCGGGAGCCGAAAGGACGACCGCTGCCTGCAGGCTGCCGAGCTGTTAATCGCTGCCGGTTTCAACTGCGCCTCCATCGACTACGCCCTGGCGGTGCCGGAAGACCGCTTCGCCCAGTGGCCGCGCAACGTGATGGATGTGGCCGATGCCATTGCCTGGCTGCACGAGCGGGCCGGCGCCTACGGTTACGATTTCGACCGGCTGGGCCTGTTCGGCTTTTCCGCCGGTTGCTGCCTGTCGAACCTGTACATCCAGGGCGGCCGACGCCTGTATGCGCACATCGGCTACCCGACGCCGGTGTTTTCTACCCGGGCGCTGGTGGGCTTTTACGGTCCCTACGATTTCCCCAGCCGGCAGGCCGAGCGGCGCTCGCTCAAAACGGAAACCAACCGCGACCTTTCGCCGTCGCATTGGCTCAGGACCGGCAATCACCGCGCGGCGCCCCCGGTGCTTCACGTCCAGGGCGACCGCGACGAGATCGTCTACCCGGCGCAGCACGAGATGTTCCGGCAGGATTACGAGGAACGGGGGCTGACCTTCGTTCCCCGCGTGGTCCCGGGCTTTGGCCACGCCTTCGCGCCCCGGGACTGTGATGCCGAAGGCCACTCGATCGACCTGGGGGAGGAGATCATCCGCTTCCTGAACCAATGCCTCTGAGGCTCAGTTCAGCACGGCATTGGCCGCCAGCATGGCCACGACGCCGCCAATCATCGGTACGGACGTGCGCTTGACGATCTGCAGCGGGCTGACCCGGGCTGCGCCGGCCACGGCAATGATGACTCCGGCCACCGGAGACATGCTGCGGAACAGGCCACCCGCCAATTGCGAAGGCAGCATCAGCGATTCCACCGGGGCCAGGATGCGCCCGGCGATTCCGGGGATCATGTTGGCGAAGCTGAACAGCGCGGCGTTGCCGCTGCCGGTCAACAGGGCCGTCAGGCCGAGCAGCAGGACGACGGTCAGCGTCATCAGCGAACTGCCCGCAGGACTGCCGTCGACCAGTGCCACGAGGGACTCGATCAGGCCGGTCGCCTTGACACCGGAAGCGAAGATCTCGGCGGCGACGATCAGTGTCACGACCGTTGAAAAGATCTCACCCATGCCGCGGAAAAAATGCATGATCCCGCCCATCGCCTCGCGGAGGTTGCGCAGCCGAAACGCCTCGCAAGTCATGCCGGCCGCGAGGCTGATCAACATGGCCGTGACGACGTCGAGTTGAATCGAGTGGACCAGCAAGGGGCTGAAGACGAACAGCAGCACCAGTGGAAGAATGGGCAGCAGGGCATAGGCGGCAGGCGGCTTCGCGGCTTCATCGTCGGCGGAGGACGCCTCGATGGCCGCGCCTGCCTCGGGGCCGTCTCCCTCGCGCCTGTCGCACCAGCGCTGCCAGAAATAATGCAGCGCGGCGATCACCGGCACGATGACCAGCGTGACCTCGAGCTGGTGCCGGACGAAATACTCGATCGGCGTGATGCCGATGACTTCGGCCGCCACGTTCGACGCGGCCGAGGCCGGCCCCAGGTCCAGGCAGGCCGTGGTGCCGATCACCGCCGCCGCCGCGACCGGCCGCACGCCCAGGCGGACCAGGGTCGGGTACATCGCGACCAGCAGCAGCATGGCCAGCCCGGCTGCGCTGGGAATGAAGATGTTCAGAAACTGGCCGAGTACGTAGGTGATAGCCAGCAGCAGGTACGGGTCATCGATCCGCGACAGCGGCCTGACGGTGGCGTTGACCAGCGCGGAAGATGCCGAGATGGCCGACATGTACTTCGCAAAGCCCCCGGCCGCCATGATGATCATGCCGATGCGCGCGACGCGGCTGGAAAAGGCTTCGCTGACCTGCGCGAACAGGTCGAATGCGAACAGGCCGGTCAGCGAGTCGCCCGAACCGGGCGATCCGCTCAACAGGCCGCTGACATGCGCGGTCGCCAACAGCGCGAATCCCGAAATCAGGAGTGTCGCATGGGTCTGGAACCGGCGGACGATGAGCACGACGGTCAGCGCGATGATGGCAAGTGCGATGAGCTGCATCGACGATGGGGTTCCTGCCTCTCGGGAGGGCCACAGGCTACCACGATCGCGGCCAGAAGACCGGCAGCGCTTGCCAACGCCGCCGCGGTGGTCGAAACTCTGGAAAAATCGATGCCGGACCACCGGCGCCGGACCCGGGACGCCGAAAAACCATGAATCGCCTGATACTCGCTTTGTGCCTTTGCGGCCTGTTGCTCCCGGGCTGCGCCACCCAACCCTGGCCACAGCCGGACAGCCACTGCCGCTCGGGCGGCGTGCTACTGGACGCCCACTTCGACGGCGGCAACCTCGGCAAGTGCACTCCGCTCCAAGACGGCGCTTTCCGGCTGACCCTGTTCCCCGAGGACGCTCCCCCGATCAACCGCTCCACCTGGTACGCCTTCCGGGTCAGCGGCCGGGCCGGGGACGAGGTTGCCATCCGCATGGAGCACGAGCACGGCTACGCGCGCTACTGGCCGAAGGTCAGCCGTGACGGCCAGACCTGGGAGCGGCTGGGCGAGGACCAGGTCTCCCGCCCCGAAGAGAAGGAATGGATGGAAATCCGCCTGTCGCTGGACGGGTACCGTCTGTGGGTTGCCGGTCAGGAAATCATTGGCGAACGTTTCTACGACGAGTGGCTAGCGGAATTGGCAGCGCACGAAGAAGTGACCGCCCGCCTGCTGGGCAAGAGCGTCGAAGGACGCCCCATCTACCTGGCTGAGACCGCCGAACGTCCGGAATTCGTCCTGTTCATCGGCCGCCAGCACCCGGCCGAGGTAACCGGCGTCTTCGGCATGCGCACATTCACGGACACCGTTTTCGGTGACACCGAGCTGGCCCGCGCGTTCCGCGAGCGATTCCAGCTCGGCGTCGTGCCGCTGGTCAACCCGGACGGCGTGGCCGGCGGGCACTGGCGCCACAACGTCAACGGCGTCGACGTGAACCGCGACTGGGGCCCGTTCACGCAGCCCGAATCCGGCGCCGTCATGCGCTGGGTGGAGCAGCAGGAAGCCCGCGGCGGAAGCCTCCGCCTGATGCTGGATTTCCATTCCACCTGGGAAGACCTGTTCTACACCCAGCCGGTCAGCGAGAACCCGCCGGATTATGCCTCCGTCTGGCTGGGCGCGGCGGCGGTCCGCCTGCCGGGTTTTCCGTTCAAGCACGCGGCCAACCCGGTCTCGGAACAGCCCAACGCCAAGAACTACTTCTACACCAGCCGCGGCATCCCGGCGATCACCTACGAAGTGGGAGACGAGACGGCGCGCGATGCCGTGCGCGCGGCAGCGGTGGTCTTCGCGGAGGAGATGATGCGCACCCTGCTGGAGACGCCGCGACCCTGAAATCTGATCAGGGTTTATGACGCAGCACGCGGCCCGGCCGGGCGCCGGTCATGCTGCCATCGAGCAGGACGGCCCGGCCGTTGACGAAGACGTGCTCGACCCCATCCGAGAATTGGTGCGGGTCGTCGAACGTGGCGCGGTCGATGATCCGTTGCGGGTCCAGCACGGCGATATCTGCAGCGGCGCCCGCCTTGATCCGGCCC
>CALKKN010000019.1 GCA_937995275.1 uncultured Lysobacterales bacterium
CGAATCCCTGAAAGACCGGGAAGGCAAGGCGTTCACCTGGCTTCCGGGACTCAAGAAGTCCAGCCTGCACGCCAAGACCATGGTGTTCGACTCGGAAACCATGTTCGTCGGCTCGTTCAATTTCGACCAGCGCTCCCTGCATATCAACAATGAAATCGGGCTCGTTTTCCATGACCCCGAAAGCGCCTCGCAGGCGGCCCGGAACTTCCAGGAAAACGTCAACACGGTCGCCTTCGAGGTGAAGTTCTCCAAAGAGGGCGGGCGGGAGAACATGCACTGGATCGGCGGGCAGGGCGGACCGGATACGGTCTTCGAAAAGGAACCGTACGCCACGACCGCCCAGAAGCTGATTGTCGGGGTTCTGAAGTGGTTGCCGATCGACTCCCAGCTCTAACCGGTTGATTCAGCCGAACCTGCCCCGCAGTTCCCGCGGGCGACTGGATACCCGTTGCAGGCGCTGTCGGGCGGGCCTTGTGCAAACGCGTCCAGCGCCCGCCGGAGATTGCGCTCGGCGCGCCGCGAGAGCCCTGAGCCGAGCGCCCAGCGAGCGCCCTCGATGGCCAGCAGCAGCGCGGCCGGCCCCGCGCCGTACAGGTCGTGGCAGAGCTTCAGCACGGTCCCGGGCTCCAGCGCATGCGTGCTGAATTCGAAATGCCGCGCCGGCTGACAGGCGCGCCACTCGTAGCCCCCGGGCAGCCTCTCGGCGCACGCATCGACGAACACGACACGCGGTGCGCGGCTGATGAGTTCGGCGTCCTCCACCTGCAACTGGTAGCGGTACTCGATCGGACCCCGGAATCCCGCCGCTTGCCGCACCCGGTTGGCAAAAGCCCAGCCCAGGCCGTCGTCGCCGCGGCCGCTGTTGCCGATCGCGACCAGCAGCGTTTCGGGTGCGAATGATCCGGGGCCGATTCCCATGGCGGTCGGCTCAGCGGCTGTCCTTGACGAACTCATCGACGACGCGGCCCGAGGCGTCCATTACCTCGAGGAGCAGCGGCATCCGGCCCATCGCGTGCGTGGCGCAGCTCAGGCAGGGGTCGTAGGCGCGGATGGCCACCTCGACCCGGTTCAGCATCTCGGCCGTGATTTCCTGTTGCCGGTCCAGCGTATTCTGCGCCACCCACTGCACGGCACGGTTCATGGCTTCGTTGTTGTGGGTGGTGGATACGATCAGGTTGCACTTGGTGATGCTGCCCTTCTCATCGACGCGGTAGTGGTGGATCAGCGTGCCGCGCGGCGCCTCGATGATGCCGATACCCTCCGGGCGCCGATTGACCCTGGGGCGCTCCACCACGTCCAGGATGGAGTCGTCGTGCAACAGGTCGCGAATCAGTTCCGCGCAATGCAGCACCTCGATCAGGCGGGCCCAGTGCGAATGCATCGTGTGGTTGTTCGTCCGGTTGTTGGTGTAGGCCCGGAACTCGCGCAACTCCGCATCGGCCAACGGCGTGGAGAGGCGATCGCAGACGTTCAGGCGGGCCAGTGGACCGACCCGGTTCCACCCGTGCTTACGGCCGAGTTGGCGCAGGAACGGGAACTTCATGTAGGACCACTTCTCGACGCCTTCCCCGAAGTACTTCAGGTAATTGTCGCTGTGCACGTCGTCGAGCGTACGCTGGCCGTGGCTGTCGATGGCCCGCAGAAGCCCGTCGTAGTACTCCAGCGCGCCGTCCTCCGTCACCAGCCCGAGGTGTCCCGAGGGATAGCTGGCGAAACCGTCCAGCCACTGGAAGTTGGCCTCGTGGTAATCCTTGATGAAGGCCACGGCCTCCGCCGCCCACCCGATCATGGTGTCGATCGACGGCGAACCGTCCTCGTGCAGGAAGTAGTCCCGCTCCTCGGGCTCGAAGGTCTTGTGCACGCCGCCCGGAATCGCGGTGATGCCGTGGATTTTCTTGCCGGCCAGCGCCTTGATCAGTTCCTGGCCGAACTGGCGCATCCGGATGCCCTTGCGCGCCAGGTCTTCGTGCTCGCCTGCCACTGCGGCCACCGAGCGCTTCTCCACCGGCGCATCCAGGCCGAACAGCAGGTCCGGCGAGGCCAGGTCGAAGAAATGCAGCGCGTGCGACTGGAAGATCTGCGCGTAATGCAGCAGGCGCCGCAGGCGCGTGGCCGTGGGATGCAGGTCCTCAGGGTCCACGCCGTAGACTTGGTCAATGGCCTTGGCCGCGGCCAGGTGGTGGCTGACCGGACAGATGCCGCACAGGCGCTGCACCAGCAGCGGGGCCTCCCAGTAGGGGTGTCCCTGGATGAAACGCTCGAAGCCGCGGAACTCGACGATGTGGAAACGCGCACGGTCTACGCGCCCCTCCTCGTCCAGCTGAATCGTTACGCGGCCATGGCCCTCGACCCGGGTCACGGGATCGATGGTGATCTTGCGCCGTTTTCCGTTCATGGCTCAGTCGTACTTGAACTCGGAGTAGTGCACCGAAAGCTGCTGCCCGGCCAGCAGGCTCAGGATCGACTTCCAGATATGGTTGGCGTCCGGCGGGCAGCCCGGGATGACGTAGTCGATATCGACGACTTCGCTGCAGGGATAGACCTTGTCGAGGATCTTCGGCAGGTCCTCGTGGTAGGGCACCTCACACTCGTCCGGAACGGCCGAGATGCAGCCCAGGTAGGCCTCTTCGAGGCACTCCGCCAGCGGAACGGTATTGCGCATCGCCGGCAGCCCGCCCCAGATAGCGCACTCCCCGACGGCGACTAGTACGTCGCATTTCCGGCGGAACTCGCGCAGCACCTCGACGTTGTCGGCATTGCAGCAGCCGCCCTCGATCAGCCCGATGTCGCATTGGCGGCTGAACCGCTTGATGTCGTTCAGCGGCGACTTGTCCAATTGCACGAGGTTCACCAGGTCCAGCAGCTTCAGGTCGATGTCCAGCAGGGACATGTGGCACCCGAAACAGCCTGCGAGCGAGGCGGTCGCGATGGTCTTCTTTTCCTTCGGCAGGGTGATCTCAGGCTTTGCCGCGGTATCGCCGGGCTGCATCGACCGCATGTCGAAGCGACGCCTGCCGAACGGCCGGGCGTGATGCTCGCCGCGGACGATGATGGCGCCGGTCGGGCACAGGTGTTTGGCCTCGACGGCCTGCCGGTCGCTCAGCCTGGCTTCCTGCTCGTAGTCGATGCCCACGCGGGTTTCGTTACCGCGGTAGCGGAAAGAGAACACCGCCTTGCCGTCGTCCGTGAATACCTCCTTCACGCAGCGCAGGCACTTGATGCAGCGGTTGTGCTCCATGATCATCCGCTTGGGATTGAAATCGATCAGCCGGTCCTTGAACACGTGCGGGAAGCGGGACTGCTTGACGCCGAGTTCATAGCCCATGTGCTGCAGGTCGCAGTCGCCGCTTTTCTGGCAGCCCGGGCAGAAGTGATTGCCCTCCGAGAACATCATTTCGACGATGGCCCGGCGCGCATCTTCGAGCTCGGGTGTACCGACCTCCACGACCATGCCGTCGCGCACGCTTTCGGTGCAGGCGGGCCCGGTCGCGCCGTCGATCCGGCAGGTACAGACGCGGCAGGTGCCGAGGGGTGGCTCGATGTGTTCGTAGTAGCACAGGCTGGGAATGAAAATCCCGTTCTCACGCGCGACCTGGACCAGGTTGCGGCCCGCTTGCGCGTGGATCTCCCGTCCATCGATGGTGAGCGTGACGTTTTCCGGCTCGCTGCGCGCCGCGTGGGCGCGAACGCGCTCCGCAGGTAGCTGGGCCTGTTCCGGCGGTTGGCCTGTCGTCGGTGTCGTCATTTCCGGTTGATTCACTTTCGCCGCCTCGCCGCATCAACGTCTAGCAACTGAAACGCTCATACTCGCGAACCGCGTCCTCCAGGCTGAAACGCTTGCTGAGCCGCTCCGGGTTCTCGCTGACCAGTTCCTCGAAATAGCCGGGAAATTTGCGCTGGGCCGAAAGCAGCGCGTTTGGCGCCGACCGCCCCAGCCCACAGCGGCAGGTCATCTGCATGATGTGGCCCCAGGAACGCGCGTCTTCGATGTCGGAGGCGCTGGCCAGCCTGGCTGCGAACAGCTCCAGCTTCTTCTCGAGGATGAAGTTGCCGGCCCGGCACGGCGTGCACAGGCCGCATGACTCGGTCTTGAAAAAGCTGTTGAAGT
>CALKKN010000020.1 GCA_937995275.1 uncultured Lysobacterales bacterium
CTGGCCGAGGAAGTGGTCGGCATCCTGGAGCAAACCGTGTCGCTGGTGGAGAAGAAACAACAGGTCGGCCAGGTAGCGATGCAGGACGTGTTCCTGGCCCGCGGCAGCCTGGCTTCGGCCAACGATGCGCTGGAGGCTGCCCGCGGCGGGCAGCGCCAGACGCAACGGGCCCTTGAAATCCTGCTGGGCCGCTATCCGTCCGGTGAAATCGAAACGGCTACGGAACTGGTGCCGGTGCCGCCGCCGATTCCCGTCGGGCTGCCTTCAGACCTGCTGGAGCGCCGGCCCGACCTGATTGCGGCCGACCGCCGTGTAGCCGCCGCGTTCTTCGTCTCCGAGCAGGCACGGCTGGCCAAGCTGCCGCGCTTTACACTCAGCGCCGCTACCGGGGCGACCAGCGCCTTGAGCGGCGCCATCGGCGCCCTCGGCGCCGGCGCCGTGGCGCCGCTGTACACCGGTGGCGCCATCGAGGCCCAGATCGACATCGCCAATGCCGACCAGCAGGCCGCCATCGGTGCCTACGGCCTGGCCGTGCTGAATGCGTTCGAGGAAGTCGAGGCCGCGCTCACCAACAGCGACCTGCTGGAGCGCCGCGAGCAATTCCTTGCCGAAGCCGTGGATAACAATCTTCAGGTCTATAACCTGGCCAGAAAACAGTACGAAGTAGGACAAATTGAACTGCTCAACCTGCTGCAAATCCAGGCCGGCTGGATCGGCGCCCGGGTTGGACTGCTGGACATCAAGAACCAGCGACTGGCCGAGCGCGTCAACCTGCACCTCGCCCTGGGGGGCAGTTTTCAGGAGCCGGAAGCAGAAGCGGAAGAGCCGACGGCTCCTACCAGCCCCTGATAATTGGGGTCCGCATGGTACTCCTCCTGCGGTTTCGAAGAACCAGGATATCGCCGGTTTCACGTTGAGTACTGTCAACTTTATACCCTACCGGGTCAGGGGAACAGGGGGCCTAGGTCACGCACGCCGCCATTGTCCACCAGCCCCAAGCGTCCGTGCCCATTGGAATGGGTTGCGAGTCCTGCACCCCCAGGACAAAAGGTGTCTCGCTTCCCTTCCTTCGCCTTCGGTTCCTTGGAGCCGGGTGTACCAGGACCATTCGGCGGCATGCCGGCGCCCGGGTTCAGGCAGGCAGGTCGAATTTGCAGGCCGTATGCGTTACGCTCCGAGAAACACGATTGGCAGGCACGTTGAAACGAGATGAGTAACATGCTGAAACTGGGTTACAAGGCCTCGGCGGAACAGTTCGCTCCGCGGCCACTCCTTGAGTTCGCCGTTCTGGCCGAAGAGACGGGATTCGAGTCCGTTTGGGTCAGCGACCACTTCCAGCCCTGGCGGCACACCGACGGGCACGCGCCCTTTTCATTGGCCTGGATGGCCGCCGTCGGTGAGCGCACCCGAAAAGTGACCATTGGCACCAGCGTTGCCACGCCCACTTTTCGCTATCACCCGTCGGTCGTCGCACAAGCCTTTGCCACGCTGGACTGTCTCTATCCCGGACGGATGGTGCTGGGCGTGGGCACGGGCGAATCCTTGAATGAAACCCCCGCAACCGGCTTGGAGTGGCCTCCCTTCAAGGAGCGGTTCGGGCGCCTGCGCGAATCCATAGAGCTGATCCGGAAACTCTGGACAGAGGAACGCGTGAGCTTCAACGGTGAATACTACACCACGGTCAACGCCACGATTTACGACCGCCCCGAAAACCCGGTGCCCATTTACATCGCGTCCGCCGGACCGACGGCTTCACGGCTGGCCGGACGCCTGGGCGATGGCTTCATCACCACCAGCGGCAAGGCCCCGGAGCTTTACCAGGAGACGCTGATGCCGAATGTACTGGCGGGACTGGAAAAATCCGGCCGCTCGCTGCAGGATCTCGACCGGATGATCGAGGTGAAGGTCTCGTTCGACACCGACATGGCGCGCGCCATGGAGGACACGAGGCACTGGGCCGCGCTGGCGCTCAAGCCGGAAGAGAAAACCGGTATCGAGGATCCGCGGGAGATGGAAAAACTGGCCGACGCGCTGCCGCTGGAACGGGCGGCCAGCCGCTGGATCGTGTCGACCGACCCCGACGAACATATCGCCCGGATCGAGCCCTATCTGCGACTGGGATTCAATCACCTCGTGTTTCACGCACCCGGGCCCGACCAGGAGCGATTCCTGAGGCTCTATGGCGAACAGGTACTTCCGGAGCTGCGCCGCCGTTACGGCTGACCAGCCGGAAAATCCGGAAGCTGTGAATAGCGCCCCATGCGCTGCTCGACCCCGCGGAACCCGGTCAGGACGAGCCCGCCGAGGGTCTTAGCTCCCTGAGCTTCTCCTCGAGATAATCCAGCAAGCGGTTTCGGTCGTACTCCCGGGCGTGTGTGAATCTGCCGATCGCCATGCCTTCCATCGTTATCTGGCTGAGGTTGAGCGCCAGATCGAAGGCCTCGCGGTCGCCATGCCACTCCGGAAACAGGTCCCAGGCCGTCTGGTACCACTCGCGATCGAAAGCGAGTTGGGCGGGGTGCAGGATCTTTCTCAACTCCTCATCGGTTCGGGCGGCCACCGACAACTCGAAGAGGGCGATGTAGATCGGGTGGTTTACCTGGTCCGAATAACCCCGGATCGCCACGTGCGCCATGTCGGCATCAGGCGGAATCTCCCTGATGGCACTTCTGAACGCCTGGATCCTGCGATCGTGCAGGTACTCCACGACCGCCCGAATAATGTCCATTTTCGAAGGGAAGTGGTGCAGGGTCGCCCCTCGCGAAAGGCCGGCCCTTTCCGAGATCTTCATCATCGTGGTCTTGGAATAACTGCATTCAACAATGCAGCGAATGGCCGCGCTGATGATCTGGTGACGGGTCGCAGCGCTTTTCCTGGCTTGCCAACCAGCGGCGCCCGGACCGGAGGCTCGATTGATTGATTGTTGTTTGTTGCTCGGCATCGGATTTCCCGGAGGTACACTGCCCTGGCGCACAGCTAACCCGTGTCGTGGGGGCAGCGTTGGCAAATTGTTCGGCCTAAGTTTACCGCATGCCATTACAAAAAAGTCACTGTTGTTTGAAACAAGCAATGTTGCTTGTTACGATGCAACGAATGCTGTTATCTGCGGGGTAAACGATGCCCAGGGTGGCCGGAAAAATAGCGATGGTAACGGGGGCGGCCTCGGGCCTCGGCAAGGCCGACGCCTGGCGGCTGGCCGAGGAGGGCGCCACGGTCATTCTCACGGACATCGACCCGGAAGGGGCTGCCCTGGCGGAAGAAATTGCCGAGGCCACGGGTCAGCCGACCCGGTTTTTCAACCACGACGTCTCCGACGAGGCACGCTGGACCGAGATCATGGCCGCCATAGTCGATGAATTTGGCGGACTTGACGTGCTGGTCAACAATGCCGGCATCGCCATCATCGCCTCGCCCGAAGAAACGACGCTGGAACAGTTCAGGCTGACGAATTCCGTGATGAGTGAGGGGGTATTCCTGGGCTGCCGGGCCGCCATCCCGGCCATGAGGCTGCGCGGCGGCGGTTCGATCATCAACATGTCCTCGGTCGCATCGCATCTGGGCTACCCGGTCTATTTCGCCTACACGGCGGCCAAGGGCGCCGTTCGGAGCATGACGAAATCCCTGGCCGTGCATTGCCAGATGCAGGGCTACAATATCCGCTGTAACTCGGTACATGCAGGCGCCATCGACACGCCGATGGTGCGCAGTTCGTTCAAGGCACTGGGCCTGGAGCCCCCGGACCCGGATGAGCATGACCCGGCCAATCCCGTCGGCGTGGGGCGCCCGGAAGATGTCGCCAACCTCGTGCTTTACCTGGCGAGCGACGAATCGCGTTTCATGAACGGCGCCGAATTGATGCTGGATAACGCGCTGACTGTCCAGTAGCCGGGCCGGAGCCCCCAACCACGGCTTATGACCACGAGGGAGTCTCACTTCCCTTCCTGCGCCTGCGGCTCCTCAGGCCGATCGCCTGCTCTGCTCCTTCTGACCCAATCCGCCAGTCGATCCATACAGGGTATTGCGCTGGCGCGGCACGCGATCGAGACTTCTGATCGTTGACTCCAGGATCGCCGGTTGCATCTCCTGGCCGTGCAGCGCGCCGGCAGCCCGGGTGATGCTCTCGTTCATCAGCGTACCGCCCAGGTCGTTGGCGCCGGCGCGAAGGCAACGACCGGCACCCTGCAATCCCATCTTGACCCAGGACGTCTGTATGTTGGCGATCGCCGGCGACAGGACCAGCCGCGCAACGGCATGCATCAGCACGGCTTCCCTGAATGTCGGCCCGCGCCGGGACAACCCCTGCCGATACATGGGGGCCTCGGCCGCGACGAACGGAAGCGGCACGAATTCCGTAAACCCGCCGGTCCGCCGCTGTATGTCTAGGGTCAGGAGCAAGTGCATCGCCCAGTGCTCATAGCGGTCAACGTGACCGAACATGATGGTCGCGGTCGTCGGCAAGCCGGTTTCGTGCGCCGTCTCCACGATGCTGCGCCATTCGGCGGTCGTTAGCTTGTCGGGGCAAATGACGGCACGCACCTCGTCCGAAAGAATCTCGGCTGCGGTGCCCGGCAGGGTCTTCAGCCCCGCATCCTTGAGCTCCTTGAGGAATCGGCGCACGGGCATCCCCAGCGTCTGCGCTCCGTGCAGCACCTCCAGCGGCGAAAAGGCATGGATGTGGAGTTCCGGCACCGCCGAATGCACGGCAGAGCAGATTTCCAGATAGGTGTTGCCGTCAAATCGGGGATGGATGCCACCTTGCAGGCAGACCTCCGAGGCGCCGCGCTCCCACGCTTCACGAGCGAGCCGGGTGACCTCGGCAGGCCCCTTCAGATAGGGCGGATCGCTCTGCTCGGTATTTTTCTTGCCCTTGGCGAACGCGCAGAAGCGGCATCGATAGCTGCAAATGTTCGTGTAATTGATGTTGCGGTTGATCACGTAGCTGACGGCATCCCCGCAGGTCGCCGTCCGCGCGCGATCGGCTGCCGCGCACACCGCTTCAAAATCATCGCCCCGCGCCCCGAACAGTTTCGCGATCTCATCGACCTCCAGCGACGCCTGCCCCTCGATCGCGCGGTCCAGGATAGAGCGGATCTCGCTCGAAACTATCGGTGCAGAGCGGCCCACTGCCGGCGGCCGCCGGTTACGAAAAGCCTCGGGTATCTCCACCGACTGCCCGCTGAGCCAGTCGTCCTCGCGCGCCAGCCCGGCACCGTCGGAGAGCCGCAGGACCGCCCCTCTTACGTCAGAATCCAGCCAGGTGCCGGGATCGCGGGCATACTCCGGGTACAGCGTCAGGCGTTCCTGCAACAGCTTACCGCTGGCGGCGGTGTCGCGGGCGAGCGCCTCGATATGCGGCCAGGGGGACTCCGGATTGACATGATCCGGAGTCAGCGGGGAAACCCCGCCCCAATCGTTGATGCCGGCCGCCATCAGCGAGCCCAGCTGGCCGCTGTTGAGGTTTGGCGGGGCCTGAATGCTCATGCCGGGGCCCAGCAGGATCCTCGCGGCAGCCACCGTCCAGCGCATCTCATCATGGGCGGGCGGCGGGACCCGCGCCATCTTGGTATCCGGCTTGGGCAGGAAGTTCTGGATGATGACTTCCTGTATGTGCCCAAACCGATGCTGCACATCGCGGATCGCCAGCAGGGATTCGAGCCGCTCGCGGCGGGTCTCACCGATTCCGATCAGGATACCGGTCGTGAAGGGCACCCCGGCCCCGCCCGCGTCGGCCATGGTCCGCAGGCGGACCGACGGGACCTTGTCGGGAGAGCCGTAATGAACCTGACCCTTTTCGCAGAGGCGGTCGGAGACGCTTTCCAGCATGATGCCCATGGACGCCGAAACCCGCCGCAACATGGCGATTTCAGCAGACTCCATGCAGCCGGCGTTGATGTGCGGCAGGAGCCCGGTTTCCCTGAGCACGCGCTCCGACACGTGCGCCACGTATTCCAGGGTCGTCCGGAAGCCCATCGCCGCCAGCGCCTCGCGAGCTGCCGGGTGCCGCAGTTCGGGCTTTTCGCCCAGCGTGAACAGGGCCTCTTTGCAGCCGAGCTCCCTGCCCCGCGCCGCAATTGCCACCGCCTCGTCGGCGTCCATGTAAGCTGCCTGGAGATGCTTCGGTTCCGTGGCAAACGTGCAGTAATGACAAAAGTCCCGGCACAGGCGCGTCAGCGGAATGAAAACCTTCCTGGAATAGGTCACCACGTTGCCGAAGCCCGCGTCCCGGATCGCCCCAGCCTGTCCGCAGAGCTCTTCCAGCTCCTGGCCGCCCGTGATTGCCAACAGACGCTCCAGGTCCGCAGGGTTATGACTTGCTGACGGCATAATTCGACTCATCGGTTTTATGGCTATGCAGCCGCGGGTATTCGGCGTTCGCACGTTGCAGGTCGCGGAGGAATTGCCAGGTACTCGTCCGCTGGTACTCCGCATGCGACTGGCAAAACCTGAGGAAGGCTTCCAGGTCGCTCGCTTCATCGATATCCAGCGAAACGCGGGGCGAAACGAGGGTGATCGGCTGCTGACCCTGCGCGCGGGCTGCCTCGAAGTGCCGGCGATAGCTGCCGGGCCCATAGGCCGGCTTGAACGGGGCGTCGGCGCCGATGCAGATCCAGTTGGTTCCCTGGCTATCGCCGGAAGGGACGATACCCATTACCGGATTGGCCGAACCTGCCGACCGCGAATCCAGATCCAATACCAGGCGGTCGAACTCGCCGCCTGTCATCAGGGGAATATCGACGGGCAATACAGCGAGCCGGGCTGCACCCAAACGCCTGGCCGCGCCAAGACCCTGTTCGATAGCCGGGTTCATGCCAAACGGCCCGGCTTCCTCCGTGACTGTCGCTCCTTTCGCCTCGGCCAGCGCCGCTACCTCCGCATCCATGGTGACAATGACCACGCCCTTGGTCGTCACGCTGCTCCCGAGCGCCTCGAGCATATCGTGAAGCATCGCCTCCGTGAGCCCCCTGCGGAACGGACCGAGACAGTCCTCCAGCCGCTGTTTCGACAATCCGAGAGGCTTGACAGGGAGGACGACCCACAGCTCGTCTGTCACAGTTTCGTTACTTGGCAAGTGCATATCACCGTGTACAGCCACACTCAACAAACCAGATCCGTAGCGAACCGTTCAGGCCGCATATAACGATAATACACGTTGCATGTACTGTTGCATGTCCGCTTCGTATTCCGCCTTCCTCGCAGCGCGCCCGGATATCCGGATCGGTAGCTCGCCAGGCTTTCTTTTTTGAACAACGTTCAAGGGTTCGGGAGGATAGCAAAAACGGATCGGCGGGCACCAGCACCCCAGCTACGATGATTTCCGGATTCCGGCAAAAGAAACCGGAATTGCAGTTATCATGGTTCGATCAGGCCACATAATCTGGACACACGGCAACCGACTCCGATCAAGCCATGCATGCAGCGCTGACCATTCAACCTCTGCCGGGCATCCCCCTGGTCAGTTCGGGGGACGATCTGGGGTCCCTGCTGCTCGACTGCCTGGCCGAACTGCGGCTCGAGCTCGTGGACGGCGATATTCTGGTCGTGGCCCAGAAAATCGTCTCCAAATCGGAAGGCCGCCTGGTGCAGCTCGACGAGGTTACGCCGTCCCCCGAGGCCGTTGCACTTGCGGCGGAAACCGATAAAGATCCACGAATCGTCGAACTGATCCTCCGCGAATCGACTGCCGTCATCCGCAAGGCGCCCGGTGTCATTATCGTCAGGAACCGCCTTGGCATCATTGGCGCCAATGCCGGAATAGACCAGTCGAATATTGACCATGGCGCAGGAGAGTGCGCTCTGCTGCTCCCCGAGGACCCCGATCAGTCGGCGGCGCGACTGCGCGATTCGCTGCAGCAACATACCGGCCGGAGCCTGGGTGTCATCATCAGCGACAGCATGAACCGGGCCTGGCGGCTGGGAACCCTGGGACAGGCGATCGGCAGTTCAGGGGTCAGGGTCCTGGACGACCGGCGGGGTGGGCGCGACCTGTTCGGTCGCGAGTTGATGGTCACCATCATCAACCGCGCCGATTCCATCGCAGCCGCAGCCGTGCTCGTGATGGGCGAGACCGCCGAGCAGGTGCCGGCGGCGCTGGTGAGGGGATTCCCGCCCGACGACAGCCGCCAGGTCGCGCGGCAGTCGCTGCGACCGGCATCGGAAGACCTCTTTCTTTGACATGACCACAGAACATTATCTCGCGATCACGGGCGGCATCGGCGGGGCCAAGCTGGCGCTGGGGCTCTCGAGGCTGCTGGAGGGAGCGCAGCTGGCGCTGGCGGTAAACACTGCCGACGACTTCGAGCACCTGGGCCTGCATATCTCTCCGGATATCGACACCCTGGTCTACACGCTGGCGGGGGAGAACAACCCGGAAACCGGCTGGGGCCGAAAAGACGAGAGCTGGAACTTCATGCAGGCCCTGGCCGAGCTGGGCGGCGAGACCTGGTTTGCGCTCGGCGACCGGGACCTTGCGGTCAACGTCGAGCGGACTCAGCGGCTGCGCGGGGGCCAGACCCTGAGCCAGGTCACCGCCGCATTCGCATCGAAGTTCGGCATAGCACACCAAATCCTCCCCATGACCGATGATCCGGTGGCAACGCGGGTAATGACCACCGCGGGGGAGATGACCTTCCAGGATTACTTCGTCCGCGAGCGGTGCGAACCGGCGGTAACCGGCTTTCGTTTCGCCGGAGCAGAGTGCGCCAGCCTGAATCCGGAAATCGTATCGCGCCTGGAAAGCCCGCAGCTGGCCGGGGCGATTCTGTGCCCGTCCAACCCGTTCGTCAGTATCGACCCGATCCTGGCCGTGCCGGGCATGCAAGACCACCTGCGGGAATGCAGGGCACCGGTCATAGCCGTCTCACCTGTCGTCGGTGGGTCCGCCATCAAGGGCCCGACGGTGAAGATGATGGCGGAATTATCGGTCCCCAACACCGCCACCTGGGTGGCCCAGCACTACCGGTCCCTGCTCGACGGGTTCGTGCTCGACACCGTGGACGAAGGCATGGCGGCCGACATCGAGTCCATGGGCCTGACGACGGTGATCACCAACACCGTCATGGTGACGCTGGAAGACCGGATCGGGCTGGCCCGGGCCTGCCTGCAACTCACGGCCACCTTGCGCGACATCTGATCCAGGCCCGGATGCCGATGGCCATCCGGTAAGGCGCACGCACCCCTAAATCTGATAGAAATTGCGGGCTGTACCCGCTAACAGAGCCGCCCTCTCACTTTGCGAACAGCCCCGGGTGATGCGCTTGAAGGCATTCCACAGAATGGTGTAGGAGACGCCGGCGCGATCCACCGGGAAATTGCTCTCGAACATACAGCGGTCGGCGCCGAACAGTTCGATGCAGGTCTCGAAGTAGGGTGCGAGCGCCGCCGCCAGTTCTTCCGACCCCGGCGGCATCGGGCGCTTATGCCAGCCGAATCCGCTCATCGACATGGTGCGCCCACCGAGCTTCACGCTGACGTTGGGGCAACCAGCGAGTTCGGACAGCCCCTGCCGCCACTCCCGAAACACCTCATCGCGCCGGCCGGCATACGGCCCGATGCCGAGCGGCCCGGCCATGTGATTCAGCACGATCGCCAGGCCGGGGAAGGCCCGCGCGAGATTGGTCAACTCGGCCAGCTGGTGATGATAGAGCCAGGCATCCAGGCACAGCCCCAGACGCTCCAGGCAGGCCACCCCTTCACGGAAGGCCGCATCGGCCATCAGACCGCAAGGCGGGTTGGTATGGGCGTTGTGTATGCGCTCGTTCTCATCCCATGCCGTGGCATGGCGAACCCCGCGAAAGCGCCTGCTGGCGTTCGCATGCGCCTCGAGAACCGTCTCGACGCGGGCCCCCAGGCTGAGGTCGGCGAAGCCGACGATGCCGGCGGCGAGCTCGATCGTTCCGTGGGCGGTGGCCACAGGTCCCGCCAGACGGTCAATGAAGACCGTCTCGCCGACGGGCCGCAATGCTTCCGGGCCCTCCGTGCGGTAGAACTGGCGGCATTCGACGAACACCGTGTGCACCACGCGGTGCCCACCGCCGAAATCGGCCCGGAATTCCTCAACGAGATAACGGCTGCCGGGGTAATCCCAGAGGTGATGATGCGGGTCACAGATCGGCAGATCGGGCTCGATGGCCTCTTCCACCGTCAGTGCGAGCCAGTCCGCCCGGTCCGTCATTACTCCGCCGCAGCTTGGCGCGGACGGAACTGGGGCAGCGTGATTTCCTCGCTGCGGGTTTCGAACACGACCTCGACAGGCATGCCGGTGGTGACCGACTCCGGGTCGCATTCGACGATATTGCTCATCATCGTCGGCCCTTCCTCGAGGCGCACGAGGGCGACCACGTAAGGCGTGTCGGCCGCATAGGCTTCGGCCACCGGGACGCGGCAGATCGTGTAGCTCGAAACCGTTCCGGTGCCGGCCGCCTCCACCCACTCGAGGTCCCCGCCCAGGCACGATGAGCAAATCGCCCGGGGATAGAACTGATGGCTGCCGCAGTCTTTGCAGCGCTGAATCAGCAAACGCCGGGCACGACAGTTCTCCCACCAGAAAGCGGTTTCCGGGCTGGGTACCGGCAGGAACTTGCCGGCCGGCCCCGTCATGTCTCCGTCCCCAGGATGAGCGTTGCGTGGCTGGACATGATCCCGCCCTGCCCGTGCGCCAGGGCGACCGACGCCCCCTCCACCTGGCGCGCACCAGCCTGTCCGCGCAGCTGAATGACGGCCTCGGTCAACAGGAACATGGCGCCGGGGTTGCCGGGATGCGCATGCGACAGCAGCCCGCCGTGGGTGTTCATGGGCAGGCTGCCGCTTAGCGTCGTCGCCCCGGACTCCACGAAGTCCCCCGCCTCGCCCTTCCGGCAGAAACCCAGGTCTTCCAGCTCGATC
>CALKKN010000021.1 GCA_937995275.1 uncultured Lysobacterales bacterium
CTACCGCGCCGACCGCCGGGGATATGCTGGCGGTCCCCGCGTTCGTGACGACGGTCGGTCCGCTGATCGTGGCCGGCGGCCCGCGAACTCCGGTGCGCGCGACCCGGTATTCGCCAGCCGGTCGAAAGAGCCCCGCCACCGGACCGGGCCCGTGCAGACCTCCGACCTCTGGCTGAAAGCCGTCGCGCGCGACGCCAACGCCGCTGCCGCCCGCAAGCTGCTGGTGGCCGACAGCCGCGGCAATGTCCGGCCTGCAGCCGCCCCGTCCCGAACCGGGCCCGCAACGATGCTGCCCGGCGGTGACAACAGGAACGCCGTCAGAAGCCGAACAGAGCCGGTCCGGGCAGGCGTCCCTCGCGCCCGGAACGGCGAATCGCGCCGGAACCGCGATGATCGGGCGACGCAACGCCAGACGCGATCCGATGTCTCGCGTCCCGGCCGCCGGTCGGATGCGGCGGTGTCGAGGCCGGCAGCGGACGCCCCGTATCGTCAAGCCGGGCAGAGGCCGCTGGATCGCAACTCCGCCGGCGCCGCCAGTGCGCCGTCTCGACGGTCCTCGGCCCGGCAGGATCAGAACCGGCGCGGGCCGGGACCGGTGGCGAATCCGCGGCGAGAACCCACGCCCGGCGTCAGCCGCGGCCAGCCGGCGCAACGACAGTCTCCCCGAGCGACGCCCGGGAGGCCGCAACCCGCGGCCCCGCCCCCGTCGCCTCGCTCACGGGCCGCGGCACCAGGCAGTCGCAGCAACCGGCCGGCGGTATCGCCGTCCCGGCCCCGGGCTGCTCACCAGAATGGGGGACCGCGCAACCATCCGGCGAAGAATGGAGCCGGGCAAAGTCGCAGGGACCGACACAATCTGCCGTAGAATCGGGCTTTCATCAGAGGAGGCAGCCCATGCGACCGACCTTTTCCCTGCTGGTGCCGGGCCTGCTGCTCGCCGGCGTCGGAATCTATCTCTGCGGTCAGACCGCTGCCTACTACGGCTATGCACCGGACCACCTGCTGCCGCAGATCACCATGGCCGTCTCGGCCATGACCGTGCACGTCCGACTCCAGCAGGAAGGCTACCGGGCGATATTGTTCTGATTCCGGATCGCCGAAGACGGCTGCCAGGTCCGCTGCGACGGCGACCAGGATCTCCGGACGAGCGAACGGATTCGCGCTGCGGGAATGCCCCGGCCAGCAATCACGGCATCATTCGAAATTGACGAACGCGGTCAGCCGCAGGTAGACGTCCGTCTCCGGCCGCACGCCCTGGTCGTTGCGGTCGTAGGTGGTCACTACGGCATTCGGGGTCAGGGTGAAGTGCGGATGGAGCCGGAATTCGAGCCCGGCGAAGTATATGGTCGCCCTGGCCGAAGGGTCCATGGGCAGGTACGCGATGTCGTCACCCCTGGGGCTGGGCTCCAGCAGTCGGTCGATGCGGCCGATCGCTCTGGTTCTCGGGCTCAGATCAGCCACCAGAAAACCCGACGCCAGTTCCAGCGGCGGGTCCTGCTCCCGGTCCTGGTTCGAGTACTGCACGCCCCAGCGTAACCGCTCGGCCCCGTAGCCGAGGAACGCCTGCAGCGTCGTGCGGTCGGTGGGCCCGCTCAGCTTTTCGTAATCTGCATACAAGTCTACGGTCCAGCGTTCCGCGGGCTGCCAGGTCAGCGCGCCCATCCACTTGCGGCCGTCACCCGATTCGTTGCCGAACTCGATGCCGGCGCCCGCCATCGCGCGGTAGCGCAGGGTCCCGGCGTCATTCAGCGGACCCCGTATCCTGACACCGGTATCCCGGCTGGCCACGCCCTGCAGATCCATCGGCGTGCGCGCCAGGTACCGCAAGCCCCAGGCCGCCTCGATCAGGTCGAAGGTCAGGGTCGGCGCAAGGCCGAATAACAACCGGTGGCGGCCGATCTCGCGGCCCAGGTAGAGATCCTTGAAATCGAGTTCGAAGGTGTAGGTTTCGAACTCGCCCGACTGGTTCAGCTCGAATCGCAACCGCCCGAACCAGTTGTTGCTGAGGTCGGCGTTGAAGGTCAGGTAGCCGCGCCGCAGCACGAAGCCGCTTGCCCCATCACCCTCCGAGCTGTGGTGGCTGGGGACGTGGTACAGGTCACCGAACAGCAGGCCCCCCGTCGTCAGCCACGGCGCCTCCTCGGAATCTGCAACCGCCGCACCCGGGCAGAGCGCCAGGGCCAGACAGGTCCACCTGATCGATGCCCGGCACTTCGAACGCATTGTCGGTCAGTGACCGGATTCCGCCGGCCCCAGGAACGCGAGCGTGCGTTCCTCCAGGTAGGCATAGAATGGGTTCCAACGCAGCCGCAGCATGGCGTTGGCGGAAATCTGCAGCACCGAACGCTCGCCCCGGAGCGAGATGTCGCCAAGCCGCACGCCCGGGCTGGGCGCGTCGGGCCGGCCGCCGTACAGCGGATCGCCGGGCGGGAACGGCAACGCGACGTGGGACAGCGAATATACACCTTCCGGCCAGGCGAGACCGAGGTCCCTGGCCTCGGCAGTTTCACGCCCCCCAACCCAATGGCGTTCGACGACAGCGCTGCTGCCCGGCGACCGATTGGTGACAACGGACAGTGTATAGGCAGAATCAGACGCCGCCTGCAGGGCCGAGATCATCTCGTCGGGGCTCCAGCTCAGGATCGGTCCGATGCCGGCCATTTTGTTGATGTCGAACAGCACCAGTTCGTGCCGGTCCCCGGGGAGGCGGTTGAACAGATTCTGCACCAGGGCCGGCGCCAGCACGGTGGCGTCGACCACCGATGAAAATGCGAGTATCGGTGGCATCTCCCCGAGGCTGTCGCCGCCGCGCAGCGCGTCGAGTTGATGCTGTATCTCGACGGTCAGCCGATATGACAGGTCACCCGCGTTGACGGCGAACGAGCCGTATTTGAACGGATCGTACTCCGGCAGAATTTCGTTCCAGGCGAGCTTTTCGAGGCCCAGCAGCCGACCGAGCCGCGCCTGCCATACCGCCAGAGCAGCCACTGCCGAGACACCGATCGCCGGTGAAATCAGTACCAGGCGGTCGACCCGCGGCAAACCGGGTTCCGTCAGTGTGGCCAAAGCATAATTGACCGCCAGGGCCGCGCCGTTCGAGTAACCCACGATATATATCGGGCGGCCTGGGTTCCGTTCCGCCAGGTGACGGACGGCCAGGCGCACGGCCCCGGCCATGTCCTGCCAGGTGACCTCGAGCAGGCCGGACGGCGCGGTGCCGTGCCCCGGCACGCGAAGCCCCAGGGCGTGTACACCAGACTCCTGCAGGCTCTGCGCCAGGTGACGCAGGCTGTAAGGGGAGTCGGAGAGACCGTGCACCAGCAGCACCGAGGCCCACGGCGCCGCCCCGGTCAATTCGTAACTGCGGTTCCCGTTCGGGGACCAGCGCTCAGGATCCGACAAGCTGCCGCGCTTGTAGCGGTTGATCCAGTCGTCGCCCACGGGGCCGGTCCGGGCGTAGACCTCATCGTTCAGTTGCGTGAACAGCCGGTCTTCGAGCTCGAGGTATTCCCCGAAGTCTGCGATTCGGGAGGCGGCCGTGAACTCCTGGTCCAGGTGAGCCCGGTGCCAGACGTCGAGGTCGGTCCGGTTTTCCAGGTACAGGACAAAGACCGCAACCAGCGCGAGCACCACGCCTATCGAACCGTAAGCGAGCAACCTCAGCAGGTGTCTCAATATGGCGGTTATGGGATACGTTTTCACAGGGTTCCGGCCGGTATCCTCCACAGGCATCCGTACGGGCGCAAACTGCCCCCTGTCACCACTCTGCCCCTTGTAACACATTCTTGCAGGCAGAACCTCCGGAACCGTTGATCGTAATCATCCACCCCGCCGGCAGGATTGTGCTAAATTGCTATTCGAGTAAGCAAATCGCGGTCGCTCGGCGGCCCCGACAACCTGCCATGGCTGGATTCCCCAATGCGCTCCTGATTCTTGTCGGCCTGCTGCTCGCTTGCCCGATAGCCGCAGATGACAATGAATTCGAATCCCGGCCGACCAACGGCTGGAGTGTTGACGCCTGGACACTGCAGACCAGCCTGTACACGGCGCATTTCGATCCGGAGCCGGAACACGTCGATGACCAGAACCTGCTCGGGATCGAAGCCTATTTCACCGGCAAGTGGCTTGCGGGCCTTGCGCTGTTCGAAAACTCGTTCGGACAGAGCACACAGCTGATTTATGCGGGGAAGACCTGGCCCCTGCTCGATTCCCGCCACTGGTACACGAAGCTTACGGGTGGACTGCTGCACGGCTACGAAGAGCCCTACGAGGACAAAATCCCTTTGAACGGCCTGGGCGTGGCGCCGGTGATTATCCCGGCGCTCGGCTTTCGCCACGGATATTTCGTCGCGGAAGCGAATCTCGGCGGCCTTGCGGTAATCATGGTGACGGCAGGCGTGCGCTTCTGAGCCTGCACCAGGCGGATATAATCCGTGTCAGCGCCGCGCCCCAACGGCGGGGGCGGCCGACATCCAATCCATGACGGACAGGAGCCGCAACATGAACGAAAGCGCCACCGCCACGCTGCACCGCTGGGAAGACCTCCCCCGCGAGCAGCTCAACGACCACATCGACCGCCGCCTGATCACCGGCAGCAACACGATGATCGCCCACATCTACCTGAAGAAGGGCGGCATCGTCCCGCTGCACAGCCATCACAACGAGCAGATCACCTACGTGCTGGAAGGCGCGCTGAAGTTCCTGCTGGGCGAGGATCAGGACGTGGAGGTCATCGTGCGCAGCGGCGAGGTCCTGACCATTCCGCCGCATCTGCCGCACAGCGCCGAGGCGCTGGAGGACACGCTGGACGTCGACGTCTTCAATCCACCGCGGCAGGACTGGCTGGACGGCACCGACGCCTACTTGCGCGGCAACGGGTAACACCGGGAGGTGATTCGATGGACCTTGGAATAGCGGGAACAAACGCCCTCGTCTGTGCATCCAGCAAGGGGCTGGGCAAGGCCTGCGCGAAGACGCTGGCCGCCGAAGGCGCAAACGTCTGGATCTGCGCCCGGCATGCGGACGAACTCGAGCGGGCGGCGGCTGAAATCGGGGAGGCCTGCGGAGGAACCGTCAGCGCCGTGGTCGCCGACGTGACGACGGACGAGGGCCGCGAGGCCCTGCTCGCCGCCTGCCCGGCGCCGGACATCCTGGTGAACAACGCCGGCGGCCCGCCGCCGGGCGATTTCCGTGACTGGCGCCAGCAGGAGTGGTTCGATGCCGTCAACGCCAACATGTACAGTTCAATCGACATGATCCGCCGCTGCCTGGACGGCATGATCGAACGTCGTTTTGGCCGCATCGTCAACATCACCAGCGTCGCGGTGAAACTGCCGGTCAAGCCGCTGGGACTCTCCAACGGCGCGCGCGCCGGCCTGACCGGGTTCATCTCCGGCATCGCGCGCGAACCGGCGCAGTACAACGTGACCATCAATAACCTGCTGCCCGGCTACGTGGCAACCGACCGGATGTGGTCGGTGGTCGACGCGGGCGCCCGCGCGGCGGGGCAGGAGCCGGAATCGTTCAGGGAGTCCTTCTTCAACGCCGTCGGCGCCAAGCGGCCCGGCGAACCGGCGGAATTCGGCGCGGTCTGCGCCTTCCTCTGCAGCCGCCACGCCGCGTACATCACGGCTCAAAACATCCTGATGGACGGGGGGCTCTACCCGGGCACCTTCTGACCTCGCGCGGAGATTTCAGCGAATCAGGCCGCTCCCGGCCGTAATCGTGACACGCGGTGGATCACCAGCACCAGAACAAAACCGGCAACCGCGAACGCCATTCCCGCCAACACCGTCCCGTCCAGGGCTTCCGGCCAGACGGGACTGGCGCTGACCAGCCGCTGTTTGCCACGGACCGTCTCGTACACCCGGTCCTGGAACGGCCAGATCACCCACAGCGACCCGATCAGGATGCCCTTGATGACCAGCAGCGTGGCCTGGTGATAGTGATGCAGCAGCCAGACGACGGCGCGCGAGAATGCCACGAGCCCTGCCAGGGCGCCCAACGAAAAGGCCAGTATCACAGGGAGGTCGAACCGTCCGAGCGCGGCAATGATGTAGGCGTACTTGCCGAGGATAAGGAGAATGAACGCACCCGAGATGCCGGGCAGGAT
>CALKKN010000022.1 GCA_937995275.1 uncultured Lysobacterales bacterium
CGAGGATTACGACACGATCCAGATCGTGGACTGACCCGACGGAACCAAGGCACCTGTATCACCCACACCAAACACACCCCAGGAGGATCTCACACATGTTGAAAATGACCGATGTCAGCAAGGTCTACCGCACGGAACTCATAGAGACTCATGCCCTGCGCGACCTGACGCTGCACGTGGACGAAGGCGAGTTCGTCGCCGTGACGGGGCCGTCCGGCTCCGGGAAAACCACGTTTCTGAACATCGCCGGGCTGCTGGAAACGCCCAGCAGCGGCAGCTATCTTCTCGACCGCGCCGACGTCAGCGACCTCAATGACCGGCAACGGTCACGGATCCGCAACGAGAAGGTCGGCTTCATCTTCCAGAGCTTCAACCTGATCCCGGACCTCAGCCTCGCCGACAACGTGGACGTTCCGCTGCGCTACCGCGGCTGGTCCGGCGCGCAGCGGCGCAGGGCCACCGGCGAGATGCTCGACCTGGTGGGCCTGGGCTCGCGCAAGGACTACCTGCCTTCGCAGCTCTCCGGCGGTCAGCAGCAACGCGTTGCGATCGCCCGCGCGCTGGCCGGGCAGCCCCGCTTCCTGCTGGCGGACGAACCCACCGGTAATCTCGATTCGGAGATGGCCGAGCAGGTCATGCAGCTGCTGGAGAGCATCAACCGGGAGGGCACCACCATCGTCATGGTCACCCACGATCCGGACCTCGCTGCCCGGGCGCACCGCAACATCCATATCCTCGATGGCCGCGCCAGCGACCAGGGGCTGCCGGAGCAGTCCGTCGTCACCCCGTTGGACGCGCACCGGGAGGCCGCCCATGCTTAGCTATTACCTCGCACTGGCCCTCGCCAGCATGCGCCGGACGCCGGTGCTGAGCAGCCTGATGGTCCTGGCGCTGGGGCTGGGCATCGGCGCCTTCATGACCACGTTTACGGTGTACTACCTGATGTCGGGCGACCCGATCCCGCACAAGAGCGACGTGCTCTTCGCGGTGCAGCTCGACAACTGGGACCCCAACAGCCCGCCCACCGAGTCCGCCGAGGACGTGCAGCCGCAGCTGACCTGGCAGGACGGCCTCAACCTGATGCGGGCGGACACACCGGCGACGCGCCAGGCGCACATGTATTCCACCGGCGCGATCGTCGTGCCCGAGGGCGACGAGCCGCCGTTCGACGAGAACATCCGCGCCACGTACCAGACCTTTTTCGAGATGTTCGACGTGCCCTTCCTGCACGGCGGCGCCTGGGACGGCCGTGCGGACGAGGAGCGCGCCAGCGTGGCCGTGATCGGTCGTGAGCTCAACGACAAGCTCTTCGGCGGAGGCGACAGTGTCGGCAAGAGCATCCGCCTGGACGACAACTACTTCAAGGTCGTCGGCGTGATCGACGACTGGCAGCCCACGCCGCGGTTCTATCACTCGGACTGGAGCCGGGCGTTTGCCGACACGGCACAGATCTTCGTCCCGATGACACGGGCCATCGACGAACCCATGGGTCCCCGCGGCAACACCAACTGCTGGGCGCCGTTGGACGAAAGTGTCCCGGTCATCGAGGCATTCCTGAAATCGGAATGCGTCTGGACCCAGTTCTGGGCCGAGCTCGAAACCCCGGAGCAGGTCGCCGCCTACAAGGATTACCTCGACAACTACGTCCGCGACCAGAAGGAAGTCGGGCGCTTCCCCCGGCCGCTGAACACGTTCATCTCCGATGTGAACGAGTGGCTGGATGTCATGGGCGTGGTCGGCAACGACAACCGGGTTCAGCTGCGCCTGAGCTTCCTGTTCCTGGTGGTGTGCGTATTGAACACCGTGGGGTTGCTGCTGGCCAAGTTCCTCGGCAAGGGCGGCGAAGTCGCGCTGCGCCGCGCCATGGGCGCCAGCCGCGGCGCGGTATTCAGCCAGAACCTGGTGGAAGTCGGAACGATCGGCGTTCTGGGCGGCCTGTTGGGCATTGGATTGGCCTGGCTGGGACTGCGTGCGGTGGAGAGTCTGTACCGGGGCTATCAGCACCTGGTGCACCTGGACGTGATGATGCTGACGGCAGCCGTCGGCCTGTCCGTGGCCGCGGCCGTCGCGGCCGGTCTCTACCCGGTCTGGCGCGTCTCCCGGCTGCAGCCGGCCGGCCTGCTGAAGACCCAGTAAGGGCAACCCAGAGAGGAATATGTCATGAATGATTTTGGACCCATTTTCAGGACCCTGCTCCGCAACAAACTGGGCGCCCTGCTGATTGCGCTGCAGATCGCGCTGACCTTGGCCGTCGTCACCAACGCCGCCTACATCATCGGTCAGCGAGCCGACGACGTGGCGCGTCCGTCCGGCCTCGACGAGGCCAACACGGCGATTTTCCACACCACGCTATTCGATTCCAACGTCGATCAGCAGCAACTGCGGCGCGACGATCTGGACGCGCTGCGCAACCTGCCCGGCGTGGTGGCCGCAGTCCCGATCCAGTCCGTTCCGATCAGCGGCAGCGGCTGGGGTGAGGACTACTACACCACGCCGGAGATGACCTCCGACGAATCCATCAACTTCGGCATGTTCATGGTCGACGAGCACGGGCTGGACACCCTCGATCTGGAAATGCTGGGGGGCCGCAACTTCCGTCCGGAAGAGATGACGCTGCGCAGCCTGGAGAGCTTCGAGTCTCCGCGCGTGACCATCGTCAGCCAAGCGCTGGCGGATGCGCTGTTCCCGGATGGCGACGCGCTGGGCAAAACCGTCTACGACGAGCCCAATGGCGAAAAGCCGATGGAGATTATCGGCATCTACGATCACATGCAGAATGCCTGGCCGCACTCGGACAACGTCAACCGCACGGCGCTGATCCCGGCCTACGCCAATTTCGGCGGCCAGATGATGTACCTGGTGCGCGCCGAACCGGGCCAGCGGGACGCGGTCATGGCGGCGGGCGAGGCCTACCTCGCCAAGAACCGCAGCCGCATCGTCGAGCACGTCCGCAGCTACGAGGAGCAGAAACGCCGCACCTACGATGGCGACATCGCCATGATCACGCTGATGTCCGCCGTCATCACGGTACTCGCGGCCGTCACCGGCCTGGGTATCGTCGGGCTCGCCTGGTTCAGCGTCACGCAGCGCCGCAAGCAGATCGGCACCCGCCGCGCGCTGGGCGCCACCCGGCTCGACATCGTGCGCTATTTCATGGTGGAGAACTGGATGATCACCAGCATCGGTATCGTCATCGGCATCGTGGGGGCCGTCACGCTCAATTGGTTCCTCGACACCGAGTACAGCACCGGGCGCGTGCCGCTCTGGTACCTGCCGGCCGGCATGGTCGCGCTCTGGCTGCTCGGCCAACTCGCCGTGTTGCTGCCGGCCCGCCGCGCGGCCAGCATTCCGCCGGCCCTCGCTACACGCAGCGTCTGAAGCGACAACGGGGGCGGCGGGTCGCCTTCGGCTCCTGCGCCGCCCCCCCGTTGCAATCGATTCTGCCGGGCTACTGCAACGCCTCGCAGAGCGCCACGTTGTCCGGCACGATGCGTTCGATGGGAATCTCCCCCGCCAGGCTCAGCGAGGTAATCTCATAACTGACGAGGCCCTCCTCGCAGTCGCTCCAGGAGATGGTCATCGTGCCGCCAGGTACCGGCGGGTCCACGGCCGGAACCGGGGAATCGAACACGCCGCCGGAGGTGACATAGATATCGAGCGTCGCCGTATCGCCGCTGTAAGGCCCCTGAGCGGTCAGCCAGCGGTGCCCCGGTTCACCCAGAATGGCCGTGACGTCCTCCGGCGGCCGCTCGACGTCGTAAGTGAACCAGGCCAGGAATACGATCTCCGTCTCGGGCAACACGATGATGAAAAAGCCCTGGCCGGCCGTCAGCGGGTTGTACCAGGCGTCGTTGAGCCCCGGGTTGATCGTGAATCCTTCCTGGACCGGGTCGCCGTCGCTAAGCAGGTAAATGCCGCTGGCCTGGCTGGCCAGATAGACGTTGCCGTCCTCGTCCAGGCCGAAGGTCGGGATATTGTGCGGCGTGTCGGCGAGCTCCGTGGAAGTCCAGGAATCGCCGTCCCGGGTCAGGCCCCAAACGCGGCCGGTGCAGTAATCGCCGTACAGGTACATGCCCTGCATGGCGGGGTAGGCGCTGCCGCGATAGACCTCGCCGCCGGTAATCGAGCAACCCAGGTCATGGCCGTACTCGGCCACGGGCAGCGTCAGGCCGGCCTGATCGCATCCGCCGCCGCCCGTGCATTGCGAACCTTCCATGACGTCCCAGCCATAGTTCTCACCGCCGGTCGAAGTCGACGGCTGGAAGTCGACCTCCTCCCGCTGATTCTGGCCGACATCGGCAATAAACAGGTCGCCTGTCTGCCGGTCGAAGGCAATCCGCCAGGGGTTGCGCAGGCCGAGCGCCCAGATTTCGTCCCGCACCGACCCGTCGCCGACGAAGGGATTGTCGGCCGGAATCGCGTACGTGCCATGCACGGGATCCACGTCGATGCGAATCAGTTTGCCGAGCAGCGTGCTGCCGTCCTGGCCGGCATCTTCCGGGTCGAAGGAGCCTCCGCCATCGCCAAGCCCCAGGTAGAGCATGCCGTCCGGCCCGAACTGAAGGCGTCCGCCGTTATGGTTCTCGAATGGCTGGGTAACGATCAGAATGATCTCCTCACTTGCCGGATCGGCGAGGTTGGGTTCGTCTGACACCCGGAACCGCGACAATACGGTGCCTCCGCCCCCACCCGTGTACCACACGTAGAAATAGCCGGACTCGGCGTAGTCCGGGGCGAACGCCAGGCTGAGCAGGCCTTGCTCGTTGCCCGAATCCTCGACCTGGTTTCGGATGTCCAGGAACGGCGTCAAGATGTCCTCACCCCCGTCATTGATGTAGATAGTCCCGTTCTGGCGGACGAGGAAGAGGCGGCCGGAGCCGTCACCGGCGTTCGTGATGTCGACCACCGAGCGCAGATTGCTGACCAGCGTGAGCTGCAGGTCGATGGGCTGAGCTGCGACCGCCGCCGGCAGCAGCAGGAGCAGGCACGCCAGGCGAGCGCGCCACTTCAGGGCGATGCATGCAGTCAATTCCGTGAGCCTCCGTGTGGGGTCAAGCAGGTATAACTATAGTCGGCGGGGAGCCACTATGCAGGCGCGGTGTCGACCCTGCCGTCTGCGGGTCAGGCCTCCCAATCCCGCTCCAGCCACCGGGACGCCAGCCAGAACAGCGAGGCTGCGATAACGTAGAAACCGGTACCGGCCAGAATCGAGTAGCGCAGCGATTCGTCGCCGAAGCGCAGCGACAGCATGTCGGACAGGGCGCCGATGGCCCAGGTGCCGATCCCGATCCCGATCAGGTTGTTGATGAAGAGAAACACGGCAGACGCCGTGGCGCGCATATCCGGCCGCACCAGGTGTTGGATCGCCGATATCACCGGCCCGAGCCACGCCAGCCCCAGCGCGGTCGGAACCAGCAGCACGAAAAAGGTCAGCACCAGTGTCGGCGACAGAATGCCGAGCAGGTAGAACGGCACGGTGAGCACGAACGCGAGGGCGGGAATCGTCAGGTAGCGCGTGCGCTTCGCCTGCCCAAACCGGTCGCCCAGCCAGCCCCCGGCCCAGATGCCGACCAGCCCGCCGACCAGAACGATGGCGCCGAAATACAACGAGGCGTCCAGCAGGGTCAGGCCGTAGCTGCGCACAAAAAACGACGGCAGCCAGAAGAACAGACCGTAGCCCATCATCGACGAGCACGAGGCGCCCAGCGAGACCAGCCAGAAACTGGGCTTGGACGTCAGGGTCACCAGGATCAGGCGCAGTCCCGGCGGCTGCTGAGCCGCGGGCGCCGCGTCGAATCTGCCGCGGGGCGGCTCCCTGACCGACAGCCGGAACACGGGCGCGATCGCGATGCCGGCCAGCCCCACGGCGAAGAACGCCCAGCGCCAGTCGATGTGGCTGGCGATCAGCCCGCCGAACACGATCCCCAGCGCGCTGCCGATCGGGATGCCGAACGAATAGATGCTCAGCGCGCGGGCGCGCTGATGCGCCGGAAAGCAGTCCGCGATCAGGGAGTAGGCGGGCGCCACGCCCCCGGCTTCGCCCACGCCCACACCGAGCCGTGCCAGGAACAGCTGGCCGAAGTTCTGGGCGAGGCCGCAAACCGCCGTCATCGCGCTCCAGATGGTCAGGGCCCCGGTAATGATCCAGGTGCGGCTGAACCGGTCGGCGAGCATCGCGACGGGGATGCCCAGGCCGGTGTAGAACAACGCAAAGGCCAGCCCACCCATCAGGCCGAGTTGCGTGTCGGTGAGCCCGAGTTCCGCCTTGATGGGGACGGCGAGAATGCCGACGATCTGGCGGTCGATGAAATTGAACGTATACACCAGAACCAGGATCAGCAGCACGCGGACCCGGCCATCGCTCAACAGGCCCTGCGGCTCCTGACCGCCGAATTCGGGTCGTGACTTTACGGTTTCGTCGGAGATGCCCGGACCCTCACGCTGCAGGGCGCGGCCACCGCGGCCGCGCCCTGCGCAATATACACCTCAGGAAAGAATCGGAACCAGCGATACTGCACGTCCAGCCAGTACTGCCGGGGATTCCCGTAGAACGCGGTGATCGTGCCTTCGAGGCCCAGCGCCGGGAAGAAGTAGCCCCCCACCTTGTATTCCTCGTCCGTCAGGTTCTTGCCGTGCAGGCCCACCTGCCAGTGACCGCGCAGCCGGGGTGTGCTAAGGGAACTCCTCCGCGGAGCCTTCCGCCCTGCCACCGAACACCGCGGCCGCGGCCAAGTACATCACCAGGGCGGCGAGCAACACCATGCCGAACCCGAACTCGATGGCCAGCAGCGTGGCCAGTGCCGCACTGACCACGGAGGCGAAGCCGTTGATGCCCCAGGCCCAGGGAATGAATTCCGGCGCCCGTCGCGCCAACCGCCCAAGGCCGAGAGGAAAAGGCATGCCCATAAAAAACGCCAGGGGCGCGATCAGTGCGAGCGAAATGCCGATCCGGGCCGGGTCAGGCAGGCCCATGAATCGTTCGAAGACCACCGGCAGCAGCCACAGGTACGCCAACACGAATGCCGCGATTCCGGCCACCGCCGCGCGGACCGCAGCAACCCGCCGCCGGGCCAGCCGGGCCGCCAGCCAACCGGACGAGGCGCTGCCGAAGCCGGCGAAGACCAGAAATCCCGCCAGGACCACGGCCACGGAATACAGCGGGTTCGACAGGAACAGGATGAATTTCTGTATGAACGCCATCTCGACGAACAGGAAGGCCAGCCCCAGCAGGAAAAAATAGCTGCCCATGGACCTGCCCGTTCCGGCTGGCCAGCCACGCCGGACGCCGGCCAGGGGCACCAGGATCAGCAA